>CAZLNA010000269.1:0-3819 GCA_964560485.1 uncultured Desulfobacula sp.
ATATCCACACTTAATTGAGGGTCCCATTCGACCTTTTTAGCTTTCGTCATTATTAATCTCCTTTCTGCCGCTGTTGAATGCTGTTTTAAGAACGGCAAATGTAATGATGGTTGCAAGAACAATTGTGAATGCCACGCCTTTGTAACCCCATTTGGGTGAGATCATAAACGGCACTATGTACAAATACAAAACGGCATGAAACGTACCGATCCCGATCATTTTTACCGCTGTCTGTTTTTTCATCCAATTGACTCTAGTATTTTATTATGAATATTGTCAAACCCGCCATTAGACATGATCAATACAAGATCTCCGGATTTAAGCTGTGGCAGTAAAAAAGAGATCAGAGCATCCGCGGTTTCAAATGAAGACGCCTCCTTGCCCTTTGAGCGGATATCTGCCGCAAGCATTTCGCATGAAAATTTTTGATCCGGATCTATTTTTTTTTGTACACTCGGCTCGCAAATCAAGGTTAAATCCGCTTCTCTAAAAGCACCTGGGTATACTTGCTGAAAAAAATGTCTCATACTTGTATTGGTTCTCGGCTCAAACACGGCAATCACCCTGCCATGCGGGTAGAAGGGTTTCACAGCCCTGATTGTTTCGGCCACAGCGGTCGGGTGATGCGCAAAGTCATCCATGACAGTGATGCCTTGACGGATGCCACGTATTTCCTGACGCCTTTTGATGCCTTGAAAAGATGTCAAGGCCTGGGTGATGACTTGGTCAGAAACGCCGATGTCCTTGGCTGCAGCAATGCAGGCGACAATATTATTTGCGTTGTGTTCGCCCGGTAATGCCGTATGGACGATCAAGGACTCATTTTCCGGCCCTTTTACCGTAAATTCACTTATCATTTGACGGGGGGTGTAGTCAGTAAACGACCAGTTTGCACCTGGCCCGTAAAAAAGCGGATTTACCCCAGACTGAAGCAGTACCTGTCCAAGATGTTCTGACTCGTTGAAAGTGATAAACAGGCTGTTTTCCTTATTTTTTATGATCATGTCGGAAAAGACCTTTTTAATCTGTTCAACATCATCAAAAATATCTGCATGGTCAAACTCTATGCCGGTAACGATTGTGATGTCCGGATGATAGTGCATGAATTTCGGTCCTTTATCAAAAAAGGCCGTATCATACTCATCCCCTTCAATTACCATGTATTTGCCCTGCCCGATCCTGAAACTGGAATCATAATTTTTAAGGATGCCCCCGATCATGAAAGACGGGTCAAGGCCGGCTTCAACCAGGATGTGGGCCATGATGGAGGACGTTGTTGTCTTCCCATGCGTCCCGGTCACCATGACCACATGCTTATCATGAGCCAGAAACCGGTTGACCGCCTGGGGCATGGACAGGTATTGCATGCCGTTGTCGATAACTGCGGCAGCCTCTGGATTATCTCTGGAGACGGCATTCCCGATAATCACAAGATCGGGCCGGTGGCTGAGATGCTCAGGTTTGAATCCTTCAAACAGATGGATTCCATGGGCTTTCAAAAAATCGCTCATGGGCGGATATACATGAAGATCTGATCCGGTAACAGAATACCCCATTTCTTTTAGGCTGCAGGCCAGGGTCCCCATTCCAGTGCCGCATGCAGCAATCAGGTGTATGGATTCGGTCATCAGGATTACAATTCCGCCATTGCCTGCTCACACGCAGCAATGGTAGTATCAATGTCGTCTTCTGTATGGGCTGTTGATGTAAAGCAGGCCTCAAACTGAGACGGTGCCAGATACACCCCTTTTTCTCTCATGAGGGTGTAGAACCTGGCAAACAGATCCGTATTGCATTTTTTGGCATCATCAAAGTTGGTCACCGGCCGGTCTGTAAAGAAAAAACCCGCCATTGAACCGGCATAATCGACAACCAGGTCGACACCAGATGAGGATGCTGCCATTTTAAAGCCTTCCATCAATCGTTTTGTCTTGGATTCAAGCGCTTTATAAACTTCCGGTGACTTCAGACTTGTCAGGGTCGCAATTCCGGCTGCCATGGCCAGTGGATTTCCTGAAAGCGTGCCAGCCTGATACACATCTCCGCTGGGTGCAATGCGATCCATGATCTGTTTTTTCCCGCCATAGGCGCCAACCGGGAGCCCGCCGCCAATGACTTTACCAAAACAGGAAAGATCCGGATCAATGCCAAACAAGCCCTGGGCAGATCCGGGATGAACGCGGAATCCGGTCATCACCTCGTCGAAAATCAATAAAGAACCGTGATTTCGAGTTTCTTTCCTCAGGCATTCCAGAAACCCTTGACAAGGCTTGACCATCCCCATGTTCCCGGCAATGGGTTCAAGAATCACGCCCGCCACCTGATCACCTTTTTCCTGCATAATTTTACTAAATCCCTCGATATCGTTGTAAACCAGGGAAAGGGTATTTTTAACCACATCATCAGGCACACCAGGGCTGCCGGGAATATTTAATGTTGCCATCCCGGAACCTGCTGCCACAAGCAAGGTATCAGCGTGTCCGTGATAGCAGCCGTCAAATTTGATTATAATATTACGGCCGGTGTAACCGCGTGCCAGCCGAACAGCACTCATGGTGGCCTCAGTGCCTGAATTGACCATCCTGACCGCTTCCAGTGACGGGACCATCTCGATTACCAGTCGTGCAAGATCGGTTTCCATTTTTGTGGGTGCACCGAAACTGGTGCCAATCTCAAGGACAGATCTCAGCGCCTTGATGACTTCATCTGGCCGGTGTCCGAGTATGAGCGGGCCCCAGGACAGGACATAATCAATATATGATTTTCCATCCGCATCAAAGACCCTGCTTTTATCCCCTCGTTCAATAAATAGCGGCTGGGCGCCGACAGAACTGCACGCCCTGACAGGTGAATTGACACCGCCGGGTATAAGAGACAAAGCCTGCTCAAAAAGTTTTTCTGATTGTGATGTCGGCATGATCTATTCCTTTTTATCTGCTCTGGTTTTGGTTAAGCATAAATTTGAAATATACCAAACCTTGAATTAACCGGTCAACTGGTTTTGCACCTGCTGACCGAATAGGTATTGACAAGAAAACAGGGGACTGATAGATTATCCTGATCTTTCAGGGCCGTTAGCTCAATTGGTAGAGCAACTGACTCTTAATCAGTAGGTCCCGGGTTCGATCCCCTGACGGCCCACCATAAAAAAGAAAGGGTTTCAGCGATATGAAACCCTTTTTTACTTCCGCACCTATTTGCCTTTAAAATCGTTGACAACTCTTTGATACCACGCCCTGCTGCTTACAAAGATACCATCTCTTCCTAACACTGCGCTAATAACTTGAATATAATTTTAACGGTTAATTCAAGAGCGATCAGGAGAGCCGATGAAACAAGTTCAACTCAATTTTACCCACGATATTCTTCCGCAGAAATATGGATGGGTCTGGTGGGCCCTGCTTGTTGCAGTTCTCCTAATCGGCCTCTGGGTCAGGTTTGATACGCTCAGGGTATGGAACGGCATGCCTGAACATACCTTTTTCAACGGCCAGCCGTTGCTGATGGAAAATGACGGATATCATTACCTGCGGCTTGGCAGGGATCTGCTGAATAACGAGTATACCCGCATCGACAGCAAACGGGCTGTCCCGAGACTTGACAAACGGCCAGACATACCGCCCCTGTTATCTGTTCTGGTTTCATCCATCGCGAAGATATCAGGCCTCCCGTTAACCTGGATCGGGGCCTGCCTTGCGCCCTTTCTCGGTGTTATGGCTGGAATCCCCCTTTTTTTGATCGGGCGCCGCCTTGGCGGCCCTGTTACTGGCCTGACCGCTGTTCTCATCACCCTTTTGGCCCCTTTCTATGCCTATAGAA
>CAZLNA010000270.1:0-338 GCA_964560485.1 uncultured Desulfobacula sp.
TGTCCACAGTGGCCCAGAACCGCCCGGGATCCGGATAATTGGGCACGCCTTCAAACATCAGGCTGGTGGCGCCCTGAGACAGCGGCCCGTACACGATGTAACTGTGGCCGGTGACCCACCCGATATCAGCTGTGCACCAGTAGATATCGCCGTCATGGTAGTCAAAGATATATTTAAACGTCGTACCGGCCCATACCATATAACCGCCCACGTTGTGCTGGACGCCTTTGGGTTTTCCAGTGGATCCGGAGGTATATAAAATAAAGAGCGGATCTTCAGCATCCATCCATTCCACCGGACAGTCTTTGGATTCTGCGGACGCAGCCTCATCCCACCAG
>CAZLNA010000270.1:348-3806 GCA_964560485.1 uncultured Desulfobacula sp.
GGTCACACCGCTTAACCACAAAACAGGTCTCCACTGTATGCCCCTGTTCCTGACACAGGTTCATGGCAACGTCTGCATTGCTTTTCAATGGGACAGCCTTTGCTCCGCGCATGACACCGTCAGCCGTCACCACTACCTTGCAGTGGCTGTCAAGGATCCGGTCGGAAAGCGCTTCTGAAGAAAATCCGCCGAAAACGATACTGTGAATCGCCCCGATCCTGGCGCAGGCAAGCATGGTAACCGCCAGTTCCGGTATCATGGGCATGTAGATGGCCACACGGTCGCCTTTTTTAACCCCTTTCGTTTTCAAGGCATTGGCGAACTGGCAGACTTTTTCATACAGCTGGCGGTAGGTAATTTCAAGATCCTCACCAACGCTGTTTCCTTCCCAGATAAGTGCCGTCTGATCTGCCCGGTCTGCCAGGTGCCGGTCAAGGCAGTTGTACGTAATATTGGTCTTTGCATTCCGGAACCATTCAATCTGCACCGGCCCTTTTGAAATGGCATAATTAAATGCCCTGACCGTGTCCCATTTCTTTTCCCAGTAAAAATTATCCGCTATTTTGCTCCAGAAACCTTCCGGATCTTCAATAGATTCTTTATACATGGCCTGGTATTCATCCATATTGCTTATCCAGGCATTTTCCCTGTAAGTATCAGGTGCATGAAAAATGAATTCAGTCATAGTGCCTCCTCTGTGTTGGGTAAAATAATCAAATCAAGATTCGCATGTATCCATTTTCATCCCGTATCAGGACTTTTGCGCCAGAGGAACAAGATCCGCCTGGACGTCTTCTTCCAATGCCGGAGATTTCGTCATCATGGCTAGGGCCGCAGCCGCTGCCAGCAGGCAGGCTGCCAGAATATATGCGGTTTTCGGGCTGTTGGTGTAAGCGATAATCATCTGGGAAACCCTTGGAAAAATGAAACCGCCAACGCCCCAGGCAGTAAAAATCAGGCCATAATTCACACCAAAATTCTTAAGTCCGAAATAATCTTTTGTCGCGGACGGGAACAAGGAGAGATTGGTGCCGTAATTAAAACCGATCAAAGAAGCGGCCAATACCAGCAATATGACCTGATCCGGTGATATAAACATGAGTGAACCGATCACTACGGCCTGGATCAGAAGCATCATAAACAAGGTGTTGGCCCGGCCGATCCGGTCGGACAACATGCCGGCGATGACCCGCCCTGAGGCATTCCCGACTGCCATGAGCGCAACAACCACCCAGGCCATCTGCCCCATCCCCTCTTTTGCCATGCCGGCCACACCACCGATAATCATCAGTCCGGCACCAGAGGCAATACAATAGGTTACCCATAATTTGTAAAAGGTTGCGGTTCTCATCATCTGGCTGGGGGAATAGTTCACAGAGCCATTCGAAGCGCCGTTGGCCGCCGGGGAAACCGGATGAACCAGGTCTTCGGGCGGGTTGACCAGAAACTGGGCAAGAATACAGACCACCACAAGAAAGGCCATTCCGAAAATCAGCATGGCTTTGGACAGGCCGAAGCGTTCAATTAAAAAGATGGACAAGGGAGCGATATAAACGGATGCCAGGCCGAACCCAGCCACAACGATGCCTGCGATCATACCGGTTTTTGCAGGCGGAAACCATTTTATGGCCGGCGGTGTGGCTGAGGCATATCCAAAACCCAAACCCATACCGGTTAACACACCGAATCCGAGAATCCAGGAAAGCCACAGATTTGAAAATGAGATAAGAATCAGACCCAGGCCGGTGAGAACGCCGCCGATCAATGCGGTGAACCGCGGGCTGATTTTATCCTGAATCCTGCCGGCAAATATCATGGTGAATGCAAAGACCAGGCAGCAAACAGCATACGGGTCATTCAGGGATGAAATCGGCCAGTTGAACAATCCATCTTTTGCCAGGATGGATTCCTTGATTTCCATTTTAAAGATACTCCAGGTATATAAGATACCCAGTGCCAGATTGATGCCGAGACCTGCGAAAGTGACGCGCCAGCCGATGTTGCTGTTCTGGTTCATAACATGTTCTCCTTTTTTGTTTTTATCTATTGTCATTATCATTTTCTTTTGCTTCAGAGCCGGCGGTCTGCACCGGGTGATATCTTTCTCAGCGTTTCGGTCTGCTGCAGTGGTCAGTATTGTCTGAAATCAGCGGAGACATTAATGACCTTTATCTAAGAGCAAGGTCTGTGCCGGAAAACTGAAAACAAATTAAGAACTTGATTTTATTAAGGATAAAGAATGATTGGCCCTGCGACAGAAAAGACGCGTTCTACAACTAAAGTTGTCGGGGGGGGTGTTGAAAAGGTGTTGAAAGCCTCACCGCAAAGAGGGTGTCACTGCCCGCACAACAAAATTTGTGCTTACAATTTTTGTTGTGCGGCTATTGTCACGATTTTGATTTTAATTTTTGAAGCCGTTTGCTCAGCGCCTGCTGAGAAATTCCCAGAATTTTTGATGCTTTTGACTGGTTCTGCCCGGCTTCTTCCATTGCTTTGAGCACCAGATGCTCCGATGCCTGCTTAAGCGTCGGGAGCTTTGGTCCGTTTTGTGGAGAACGTTTTAACGCCCTGTTTTTGGATAGTTCAGAAAAGAGATCCGGTGTGATCGTGCCGCCTCTATGTTTACTCATGGCATCATATACCATGGACCGAAGTTCCCTGATGTTTCCTTCAAAGGAGCAGGCCTGAAGGTGCGTATATACCTGATCAGACACCTCGGGAACCGGCTTGTGCAGTTCGTAGGCTGCATGATGTACAAACTGGCTGACCAGCAGGGGCAGATCACAGAGCCTTTCCCTGAGCGGCGGCACCTGGATAGAATGGGTGGCCAGCCGGTAGATCAGGTCTTTTCTGAACTGCCCCTGTTTTTCGAGTGCCCAGAGGTCCTGATTGGTGGATGCCACAATCCGCGCATTGGTGGTCAGAGCCCTGTCCGATCCCAGGGGTCGGTATTCATGCTCCTGAAGCAGCCTGAGCAGCTTGACCTGGCTCGACATTCTCAGATCGCCGATTTCATCCAGAAAGAGCGTACCGTTTTCCGCCTGTTCAATCAGCCCTTTGCGTGCGGTATCTGCACCGGTGAATGCACCTTTGACATGACCGAAAAGGGTATCTGAAAAAACAGTTTCATCCAGACCGGCCACATTGACAGGCACCAGGTCTCCCCTGCAGTCACTCAGCGCATGCAGTGATCTTGCAATCAACTCCTTGCCCACACCGGTCTCGCCAACGATCAGTACGGGCTGGCCGGACGGTGCCACAGCCCGCATATATTTAAAAATCTGATGCATGCCCTCATGACGGGTCTGGATCTGCTCAAAGGTCTTGGATTTCAGGATATCATCAAATTCATCTTCGCTGGTCAGATCCGGATGTTTTGCTTCAAAATAGGCCCATGCATTGTCTATTGCCGCCAGAAGCCGGCCTTCCTCCACCGGTTTGACCACATAATCGAGGGC
>CAZLNA010000271.1:0-3785 GCA_964560485.1 uncultured Desulfobacula sp.
CCTTATCCTGGATGTGGCGGCCGATGATCCCTGCATAGGCTTTGTTTCGCATCTGCCGGCCGAACCGGGAGGTAAAATAATCCTCAAACGCCTCAGACTGCTGGCAGATATCAAGAAAATGGCTTGCCTCCAGTGTCATGAAGGTCGAATCCTCAAGGACCTCAAGCGTCCGGACACTTAAACCGTCATTCATCAGGATGGAGATCCCGCCGTAGGTCTCTTTTTCACCCAGCATTTCTTCAAGGATTCGGCTGTGCTGATATTGGTAGTAGTATTGGGCAGATCCCCTGGATAAAATATAGAGCTTTTCCACCCTGGATACTTCCTGAACCAGCAGGATGGCCCCTTTTTTATGGGTTTCATACGCAAAATGCGGGTAAAGTGCGTCCAGGATCTCTTTGGGAAGCAGTGTAAACGGTTGGATGTCAGAATTATTCCGTTTCAAAAGATCTCCTTGTTATGTTTAGTATTTAAGCCGGGCATAAAATGTTTTCTGGGATGCCTCAACTGCGTTTTTCAACGTAAAAATACCATTGCTGTTCAGAAGGGGAATCAATTTTAAAAATATTTCAGCCGTGGCAATGGCATCGCCTAACGCTGTGTGACGGCCGACAATATTTACACCGAGGCGCTTGGCAATGCTTTCCATGTCATGCTGTTCATCCAGGGGATGGAGCACGGCTGAAAGCAGGAGCGTGTCGAGAACCGGATTGGTGAAAACCGTCTTTGCCGCTTTTTCCTTCACCTTGAGCATTTTCATGTCAAAGGCGATGTTATGGCCCACCAGGACCGTATCATACGAGTAAATCTTGAATAGCGGCAGGATGGTCTCTATATCGGGCTTTCCTTCAACCATGTCATAATTAATCCCGTGAATCTTATAAGAATCCAACGGGATATCCCGTTTGGGGTCCACCAGTTCTTCAAAAAAATCATTCCGGATAATCTGGTTGTTCACGATCCTGACAGCTGCAATGGAAAGGATTTCATCCCCGCCGTCCGGATCGAGCCCTGTGGTTTCCGTATCAAAGACACAATAGATGATATCTTTTAAATTCTGATTTAAAATATTTGTTTTTGTATTGTCCACTGCAAAGAGATCGAAATCATAGAACTCAGGCCGGCTGCCGGCAAGAACTGCCCCGCGCTTGCGTTTGATCGGAATTGATTTGAGTTCTGCCCGGGCAAAAAGACGGACCCGGGAACAGGTCTGGCGGTTTTTAGAAATGATCTTGAACGCTGACTGGTTCTGCTTGAGGACATATCCCAGGGACGGCAGCGTCCTTATTTTCCGGGTCAGCAGATTTTCAACCTGGATCTGGCTGGCCGGGATATCCGGCCAGGTGATGTCAAAGGTAATTTTACCATTAAATGAATTGACAGACATGTCAAATTCTTTCTGGCCGGTGATCTGTGAAATCTTGCGCAGGATAAAGCAGAACGCGGCTGTCAGGGAATACGAGTCTGCGATAATCCGGCTGTTGCCGGCATCATTGCTGATATTCACACGGATATTGTCTTCCCGCCCGGCCTTTTTCTGTATGCCGAACAGAAAAATCGACATGGGTATCCGTGTCAGCGGCAGTTTTGCCAGGTTGTGGTCGAGTATTGAAACTGAGGTTTCCTCATACTTTTGTGCCAACTGCGACAGGGTATCGATTACTTTCTGGTGCGACAATTGATAAAGGGCGGTATCAATCCGGCAGCTCTCGAGGAGGTCGCTGACCACGGCACGGGTATCTTCGAGGCTGCGGCTCATTGCCTGGCGGAATGACAGCAGCTGCTGATCAATCGTTTCATAGGTCTCTACCTGTTTTGAGATATCCTGGATATTGAGAATGAACCCGGTCATCCGGTTGTTGTGGTCGAGCACGGGCATGCTTTCCACACTGAGCAGCAGGTCATTGTACAATGGGGTGATAAAATACGACGCCATGCTTTTGCGGCGGTTGTTCAGGCGCTCCTCCATTTCATCAATGGCATGGGCAATCCGCTCCTTGTTGAAAAAATGAAAAACAGATCGCCCCAGCCCGATGAAATGCTCCACGCGGCCTGGTGCATTCTGGCTGGTGAACATTTTTTTGGCCAGCGAATTGAACAATAAAATACGGCCGTTCCGGTTGCAGATAATGACGGCATAGGGAAGCTCGTCCATGATGGCGGCCAGCAGGTTCCGTTCTTTTTCAGTTTCTTGGCGTGCAGAAATAATCTGTTCGGTCACGGCTGCGGTCTGGTCTTCATAGGTTTGTGCGCACTGGTTCAATACCGATACCAGGCCATTGATTTCCTGGCCGCCTGAAACATCAATCCGGTGGCCGGGATTGGATGAAAATGTCAGCGTTATATCCCGGGAGATCCTGTCCAGCGGGCTGACATAACGAATATAGACCGCTTCCAGGCCAAAACCGATAACGCCGGCAATAAAAACACCAAGCATCAGCAGTGCATAGAGATGGTGACGCAGAATATGCTCAATGGCCTGTACCTGGGCTGCATCCAGTTGGAACCAGATATACAGAACAATGGTACAGGCCATAGTTACGGTTAAGGTCAGAATGACCCCAAGCCTGAATAAGAATCCTCTGGATTTATTCATTCATCATAAAGATGCCTTTCTCAGGCGCTACGCCTTTTTACCATAACCGATCCCGCCCAGGGAATCTTCGATTTCATCCAGGATGGTATAATCGTCAATGGTTGCCGGTACTTTATATTCCTTGCGGTCTGCAATGGACCGCATGGTGCCCCTGAGAATTTTTCCGGACCGGGTTTTGGGCAGACGCTTGACCACGGTAGCGGTTTTAAAGGCTGCCACAGGACCAATTTCATCCCTGACCCGCTGGATAACCTCCTTGACCACCTCATCCTCTGATTTGGATGTCCCCGCGTTCAGCACCATCAGTCCCAGCGGAATCTGGCCTTTGAGCGAATCAGCCACCCCCATGACCGCACATTCGGCCACATCCGGATGACCGGCAATAACCTCTTCCATGGCACCTGTAGAAAGCCTGTGGCCGGCCACATTGATGATATCATCGGTCCGGGCCATGACAAAAATATAACCGTCTTCATCAATGTATCCGGCATCAGAGGTCTCATAATAGCCAGGGAACTCACTCAGATATGCATCTTGAAACCGCTCGTCATTCTGCCACAGGGTGGGCAGCGTGCCGGGCGGCAGAGGCAGTTTTGCCACAATCGCCCCCATTTCGCCGGCAGCAACCGGGTGCCCGTCATCCCCCAGAACATCCATGTTCCAGCCCGGAACCGCTTTTGTCGGCGACCCCGGCTTGACATCAAAATGATGGAGGCCCATGCAGTTGGCAGCAATGGCCCAGCCGGTTTCCGTCTGCCACCAGTGATCGATCACCGGCACCTTGAGGCTGTTTTCCGCCCATGTCAGGGTGTCCGGATCAAGGCGCTCGCCTGCCAGAAAAAGATACTTGAATCCGGACAGGTCAAATCCGGCCATCATTTTGGCTTCCGGATCTTCCCGTTTAATGGCCCTGAACGCAGTGGGCGCGGTAAACAGGGTTTTTACCTTGTGCTGCGAAATAATCCGCCAGAAAACAGACGCATCCGGCGTGCCAACGGGTTTTCCTTCAAACACAATGGTGGTGCATCCTTTGAGGAGCGGGCCATAGACAATATACGAATGTCCGACCACCCAGCCGATATCTGAAGCAGCCCAGTAGACATCTCCTTTATCCACCCCGTAGATATTTCCCATGGTCCATTTCAGGGCCACCATGTGGCCGCCGTTATCCCTGACCACGCCCTTGGGC
>CAZLNA010000272.1:0-3784 GCA_964560485.1 uncultured Desulfobacula sp.
CTGTAAAGGTGCCTGTCCCTGCGGTATATGGGAGCTGGTACCCAATACATCGATTTAGGGCCGGCTTAAAAAAAATCTTTTCACCGAATTTCCGTGTAAGGGGGGAATGAAAGCGTTAAAACAGTAAAAATAATTTAACGGTTGAATTTTTTTCTTCCTTGAAATAGGGCTATATCTTTTTTTGAGACAGCTTGCTTTAAAGATATCTGTTTAATCAAATCAATCCCGTGCCTGGATATTTTTCCGGTGCACGGGTTTTTTTTATTCAAAGAAAGACGCTTGCCATGGCACGCGGCCACTGGTAAAAAAAACAGATAGATTTTAGTTTGATTTAACCTGCCGGCAGGTGACCAACGCTTCTTTCACTTAAAGTGGGGTGCGGACGGCAAAACACCAGACACAGGAAGAATATTGCTCAATCTTTACAAAAGCAACCGGATGGAATCGTTGATGGCTCAGATGCTTCGTCTTATGGAGCAGGTCCCGGACGATCCCATGGCCCCGGAATGGATCGGCGTCCATTCAAAAGGCATGCAGCAGTGGATAACACTTCAGGCAGCGGTCCATTTCAATGTCTGTGCCAACATGAAATTCGTTTTCCCCCGCCAGATGGTTGAACACATTTTAAACGGGCAGCCAACGCTGGCAGAAAACGGAGAAGGGCTGGATTCAGAGGACCTTTTCTGGCAAATATTAAACCTGATACTTGACCCGGCAGCCGCAGGGCACGGACTTAAACCGGTCAGCGACTACATCGGCGAGGAGACGTCAGGGAAAAAAGCCTTCCAGCTGGCCAGGACACTCAGTGCCCTGTTTGATGACTATATGATTTACCGGCCGGATATGCTGGCAGAATGGCAGAATACAAAAAGAGATATCAGGACAGGCGAGGCAGCAGCACACTGGCAGGCGCAGATCTGGCAGCAGATCAGTCCCGATCCCTTAAAATGTCTGCCAGGCAGAATTCAGCACTTTCTTGAACGCTTCAAACCTGACAGGATAATTGAAGGGCATCTGCCAGAGCGGATGATTTTATTCGGTTTGTCAGCGCTTCCGGACATCTTTTTGCAGGTGTTTGAAAAAGTGTCCGGTATCATGGATATTCATGTTTTTTTAATGATCCCGTCCAATCAGTATTTTTTCGATCTCTATTCGACAAAACAATTGGGACAGATGGCGTTAAAATCGAAACAATCGGCATCTGAAATTGAGCAACTCCATTTTGAGACGGCAAATCACTTGCTGGCATCCATGGGGCGGCCGGTTCAATGGTTCTGCGGCCGATTTGAAAATTTTGAATATGCAGAACCGGTCGGCGACCTGTTTCTCGATCCGGCAGAGGAGCCGCCATCCGTACTCAGCTGCCTTCAATCGGATATATTCCACCTGGTGTCACGCCATGCCAGAAGCACTGAATACGGTCCGTTTCCGGTTGAAACGGGTGATGGATCGATACAGATCCATGCCTGTCATTCCCCTTTAAGGGAAACACAGGTGCTCAAGGATCTGCTTCTGGATGAATTTGAGCAGAACGATTCGTTGATGCCGCATGACGTGGTGGTCATGATGCCGGATATAGAATCCTATGCTCCGTTTATCGAATCTGTTTTCAGTCTTGAACACCCTTTGCCTTTCGCCATTTCAGACCGGCGTAAACGATCCGAATCAAAGGTCATCAAAGCGTTTTGTGCAGTGCTTGAGATGGCCAAAGGTCGGCTTGAAAAGAAACATGTGCTCGACCTGCTGCAGTTCGAACCCATTGTCAGGCGGTTTGATATTGACCCTGAACATATTTTAAAAATTGAACAAATGGTTTCTGACGCAGGTATTCTCTGGGGCCGTGACGGTCACCACCGTCAGACGCTCGGGTTGCCCCCGGTGGAAGAAAATACCTGGCTGCACGGTCTGAACCGGCTCTTTTTAGGGGCGGCCATGCCCGAAAATTACCAGGATCTGGTGGCAGGCAGGCTTCCCTGCCAGAGTCTGGAAGGACTTGAACTGGAAATCCTCGGTAAGTTGGCGAATTTCAGTCATACTCTATTTGAGACCCTGGATGATTTGAAACCTGAACGTCTCATACCCAACTGGTGCCGGGTCGTTAAAAAGATAATCCAGGGATTTATTTCAGCGGAAGACCGATTTTCAGAAGACCGTCTCTTTTTAACCCAGACCATTGATGCCATTGAGCAGGAAGCCGTGGCAGCCGGTGGATGCGCGGTGAGCAAGCCGTTCAGTTTCGAGATCATGACAGGTTTGATTGAGCACAAACTCAATCTTTCTGTGGCACAGGGCGGTTTCATGGCAGGCAGGATCACTTTCTGCAATATCATGCCGATGCGGAGCATTCCGTATAAAATCGTCGTGCTCATGGGGATGGATGAGAGCGCTTTTCCCAGAGAAACCGGCTCCCATGGATTTGACTTGATCAAAAAGAGTCCCAAGCCAGGGGATAAAAATCAGCGGGACGAGGACCGGTACCTGTTCCTGGAATCACTATTGTCAGCAAGAAAAAAGCTGATTATCACGTATACGGGCATGGACAGCCGTGACAACACCCAGATTCCGTGTGCCGGTGTTGTCAGTGAACTCTGCGAAATGCTGGATCAGGGTTTTATTTTTCCTGAGTCACATCCTTACTATGTGTTTCACCGGCTCCACCCCTTTGACAGGCAATATTTTTTGTCATCTGATAAGTGCGGCAGGTCAGCTTACCCGCCATTTTCTTATTCTCAGGTGAATTGTCAAATCGCCTGTTCGCTTCTATCCCGGCCTGAAGCCGGCACGGTCTTTATCACACCTTATTCACAGGCAGAACCTTCAGCAGAGACAAAAGAAGTCAATCTTGAAGAGATCATCTTATTTTTCAGGCACCCGATAAAGATGTGGGCCACCCAGAAACTCAACCTTGAAATGCCGTTACAGCCTGAAGGAATGCCGGACCGTGAGCCTTTTTCAATCAGCGGCCTTGATCAGTACCTGATGGGCTCCCGGCTGATGGAGATGGCCGGCAGCAAAAAGAAAGAGGACTTCTTTGATTACTTTTCCGCTGCAGGCCAATTGCCGTATGGTGAGAAAGGGCGGCTGGAATATGAGAGAATTGCGGATGCTGTTCAGCCCTTAATTGAACAGGCACAGCCGGTTTTGTCTGAAAAGGGCCTGAACCAGGTGGCAGGCTCTCTGGAAATCGGTTCAGTTATTGTGTCCGGAACTGTGCCAGATATCCGCCAGCAGGGGCGGCTGATTTTTACCTTCGGCCGTCTAACCGCACAAAGACTGATCTCTGCCTGGATTTCCCATCTGTTTATGAATCTGGCAGCGCCGGCAGGGTATCCGAAGCAGAGTATTCTCATCGGGCGCGGTCCGTCTGCACTAAAACCGGTAAAGCGAATCCACCTGCAGCCGGTCGAGAAAAACGCTCGAAAAAACCTGGCCGACCTGGTCCGGGTATACCAGGCAGGCCTGAAAGAACCGGTTCATCTCTTTTGCGAGACTGCCTGGCAGTTTGTCCAGGCTCTGGCAAAGGCAGATAATGATCTGTCCCGGGAAACGGTTCAAAAAATCATAAACCAGGCCGGTGTCAGGCAGGCCTGGTCCGGAAGCCGGTTCCACCCGGGTGAAAAAGACGACCGGTACAATGCGCTTGTTATGGCTCAGCAGGATCCTTTCAGGCATCCTGGCGTGCTTGAGGCATCCGGGTTTATAGATCTTGCCGTAACCGTATACCAACCCTTGCTGACACACATGGAGACAGTCTTGTGAAAGTCCTTGACCCGTTCAATCTTAA
>CAZLNA010000273.1:0-3774 GCA_964560485.1 uncultured Desulfobacula sp.
AGCAGAAGACGGCATACGAGATAGCGTAGCGTCTCGTGGGCTCGGAGATGTGTAAGAGACAGGTGTTGACATGGTCATGGAAACCTGCCAGTCTCTTTTGACTGAAAAAGGGTATAGATAAGGACGTTCAGGTGTTTGATCATATTAAAAATATACTGATTGTTAAACCCAGTGCACTGGGAGATATTGTCCATTCTCTGCCATTTCTGGCCGCTGTCCGCAGAAAATTTCCGCAAGCCAGGATTGACTGGGTGGTGGCACACGGACTTCATCGCTTTCTGGAAGATCATTCCATGATCAACCGGTTGCTGATCATGAAAAAAGATCAGTGGAAGGATTTGGGCCGCTTGAGAAAAACGATTCAGGAAGTTATCGAGTTGAAAAAGAGTCTGGCCGGCGGCAGGTATGACGTCTGTATTGATCTGTCCGGCCTGCTCAGGTCCGGCCTGATATCCTGGGCATCAAAAGCGCCAATGAGAATCGGGTTTCAAGAATCAGATGAAGGCAGTCCCTATTTTTATTCCCATAAGGTCCACGGATCAATGGAGATCCATGCCATTGACCGCTACCTTGAAATTGCCAAATTCATGGGGTGCGACACAAGCCGGATCGAATATCCTTTTGCCCCCTATGACCCGTCTCCGGCAGCCCTGGCAGACCTGCCTGAAAAATTTGTCATCATTTGTCCTTCAGCTGGAAAACCTGCCAACCGCTGGCCAGCCCACAGGTTCGGGCAGCTGGCATTAAAACTTGACCTGCCGGTTATTGTTATTGCCAGTGCAGCAGAGGCTGACATCGCAGAAGAGGTGGTGAGGCATTCCAAAGGGAAAGCAGTTTCTCTGGCCGGCAGAACAAGCCTGAAAGAGTTGATTGCGCTCATCAGCCGGGCCACCTATTTCATCTGTAATGACACCGGCCCCATGCATATCGCAGCTGCTCTCAACATACCGGTGTTTGCGGTTTTCGGCCCTGCCAACCCGGTGAGGACAGGCCCGTATGGGAACATCCATACAGTGATACAGCAGAAAATGACATGTGCGCCATGTTATGCTAAAAAACCCTGCTCTCATTTTAAATGCATGAATGATCTCAGCGTTGACGCTGTGCTGGAACAGATTCAAAAGAAAACAGGTGGCCAGTGAAGATCGGTATCATTGTCAGCACGTATAACCGTCCGGATACTCTGGTGAAGGTCCTGAACGGACTGTTCTGTCAGACCCGCGCGGCAGATGAAATCATTATTGCGGACGATGGGTCCGGATCTGACACCAGAGAGGCTGTGGCGCCTTTTTTAGACAATCCGGAAACCCGCTGCACCCATGTCTGGCAGGAAGACAAGGGTTTCAGGCTGGCCAGGGTCCGGAATCAGGCCATTAAGGCGGCTTTGTCAGATTACCTTGTTTTTCTTGACGGAGACTGCATCCCCCAGCCCACTTTTACAGCCGACCACCTGGCACTGGCACAGGAAGGGTATTTTTTCCAGGGGAAGCGGGTCATCGTCAGCAGGGAGGCCAGCCCTGAGTTCACCTTTGAGGACACGCGGTCCTTTGCAGTCAGGTTCGGTCACCTGGTCAGAGGCGGTCTTTCAAATGGTCATCATATTTTCCGGCTGCCGTTCTGGCCGGCCCACACCACGTCAAAGCGGTCGGGTGTTCGTGGATGCAATATGGGATTTTTTAAGAAAGATCTTCTGGCAGTGAACGGGTTCAACCAGGCATTCAAAGGCTGGGGCCGGGAAGATTCGGAAATTGTGGTACGCCTGTATAAATACGGATTGAGACGAAAAGAGCATCCGTTCAAAGCGATCTGTTATCACTTGTGGCACAGGGAATATCCCAGAGAACAGATTGGTGAGAATGACCGTCTGCTTGAGCAGGCGGCTGCGTCACAGGGGTATTATTGCCGGCAAGGCATTCGGCAAGAGGATGAAACAAAAACATAAAAGGTTGAAAAAGGTATCATGAACCGTTTATCCGTCTATATCATTGCATTCAACGAGGAAGAAAAGATCAGGGCTGCGCTTGAAAGTGTGCAATGGGCAGATGAGATCGTGGTGGCAGACTCATTTTCAACAGACCGGACCGCTGCGGTTGCAGAATCGCTCGGGGCAAGGGTGGTTCAGATTCCGTTTAACGGTTTCGGCAGCCTGAGAAACCAGGCGATTGAGGCCTGTACCCATGACTGGGTCTTCAGTCTTGATGCGGATGAACGCTGTACACGGGCTGCTCGACAGGAAATTGAAACCATTATCAACAGCAGCAAGAGTGCAGATGCCTATTATGTGCCCCGCCGCAATTACTTCATGGGCAAATGGATCCGTCATGCAGGATTTTATCCGGATTACCGTCAACCCCAGCTGTTTCGCAAACAAACGCTCAAATTTTTAGATGATGCCGTCCATGAACGGTATGAGGTTCTCAGCAGCAGCCCCTGCGGCTATTTGAAATCTTTTATCTGCCAGGTACCCTATAAAAACCTTGAAGAGGTCATTCACAAGATAAACCGTTATTCAACACTGGGAGCGGAAAAATTACGGGCTTCAGGCAGAAAGACGGGTATGGCCGCCGCCTTTTTTCATGCGGCCTGGTCTGCGTTTTCCATGTATGTGCTCAAGCTGGGATGCCTGGACGGATGGCCGGGGTTTATTATCGCAGTGGGTAATTTTGAAGGGACATTTTATAAATATGCCAAATCGTATATGGCATCCAACCAGCTCGACCGGCTGGACGGGTACCGGCTTCCGGAGTGAAACCGAGTGAATTATCAAATGGGAGATGCCTGATGGGCGCGTGCAACCTGTCTGTCGGAGACAGCAGATCGTGACAGCGGCAGCCATAACCATTATCTGGCTGTACGGTATGGTTTTCGCAGCCGTCAGATGGTTGAAAATCAAAGAATGCCATGCGCCGCTGTCTGTTGTCTCAGTGACCGGTATCCTGCTTTTTTTTGCCGGGATCTGTCATTTTTTAAAACCCGGTGCAGTGAGCATTCTAATCCTTGGCAGCCTTTTTTTTATCACTGCCGGCGCATGTGCAGTGTGTTGTCGAAGTACTGGCAGCCCCTTTGTTCAGAAGAATGTTTCCACCCTTCTGGTGGGCATGCTCCTTTTTTCCTGGGCACTGACCCTGGGCATGGGGTTTACGGTAGATGACGATTATGTCTACTGGGGGATCATTGGAAAATATCTGAACCATTACCACCATCTCCCGGATGGGGATACCACTATTATGCGGCGTCATCTGGCATACACGCCAGGGGTTTCCCTGGTCCATTACATGGTGTATCAGGCAGGGGGGCGGTACAGTGAGTCGCTTTCTTATTTTGCCCAGAATCTGTTTTTGATTTCAGCGTTGCTGGTTGTTTTTTCCAGGACAACCCTCAGCCGGGGCTGGCTGCTTTTCTGCCTGGCAGCGTTGCTCCTGACAGTTTTTTCCGGATCCGTTTTCACCAAACTGCAGGTGGACCATTTGCTGGCAGTCTATCTGTTTGCCGGATTGTGGATCATTTTCAAGGAAGAACGCTCGATCCGGACCCTGATGATGATTGCGCTGCCAGCCTGCTTCCTCTTTCTGATCAAACAGGTGGGATTTATCATGGGGCTGGTACTCCTGCTTGTATTTATTTTACAGACACTGCTGGATGAAAAGATACAGAGACCGGCCAGGCTGAAGCTTCTGGCCGGGACCTTCTGCGTCGGTGCTCTCATGTTTGTAATCAGGCAGGCCTGGGCAGGCCACTGCCAGGCCATGGGGTTTGTCCAGTTTAGCGGTGCGA
>CAZLNA010000274.1:0-3740 GCA_964560485.1 uncultured Desulfobacula sp.
GGCGGCAGCCGTTCCCTGGTCAAAGCCGTTGGTCAGGTACCCGCCCACCACGGCAGGGCCGGGACTGAAATTCTGTGTGGCGTAAAGAGGGATGCTGCTGTGACGGCTCACCTTTTCGAGCACGGCTTCATATTCAAAAAAGCGGTCATTTTTATCCCTTGTGAAAACGGTGAACAGGGCGACCATCTCTTTGTCAAATCCTTTGACCCTCTCAATGAGCTGGTTGATGGTTACATCAACTATCAGTTCAATATCGAGGTGATTATTCCTGGGCAGGGCAGCGACCCGTTTGATTTCTGCCTGGTTCCGCTGGCCGGTGGTGGTGTTGTCCGTAATAACCGCGATTTTACGGATATCCGGATGGAGGTGTTTGATCAGGTCAATATTTCCCTGGACATCCATTCGCTCATTGATCCCGGTATATTCGGTGAGTCCTTTGACCGTATCCGGGGAGAGGTAATTGATGCCGCAAAAGACCACAGGGTGGTCTCCAAAGATTTCTTTTTTTCGTTTTTTCAGGAAATCAAGCGCATTGTTGTCAGATGCAATGATCAGGTCATGCTGATGTTTTTGTTCTTTAATAAGCATGATCTTTGCAAACAGATCAATCAGCCGGGGATCAAGCTGGCGTTTGGTTGACAGATATTCAATATGCAGATCAACTCCGGTGCCTTTAAGCGTCTGCGCAACGCCCCGGGTAATTTCATCGGTCCATAAATACCCCTGATGATAAGAATTGATTAAAAGAATAGTTTTGACGGGCTTGTTTTTTCCAGGATCGGTCGATCGTCCGCCATCATGCCCGAAAGACGCAGGTATAAGACAAAGACAGGAAAAAAAGGCAAACAGGATAAAGCGAAACAGATTCGTCACGTTAAATTCTCGAAGATGACTTGGCTATAAATTGATCTTCCATATTCACACTTAAATATAATCAAATTTTCAGACCCGGTCAAACCCAAACCGGATTTAAATTCAAAGAGATATCCTGGCAGTGTCGCGTTTCTGTTTTACCATCCCGGGGCAGGGTTGCAAAAACGCGACCGTTTCGTTTTTCCAAATCGTAAGTATTTTTGTGGTCAGTTTTAAGTCTTTTAAATGAAAGGGTATTTTTCTTTTTCCGCCGACCACAATGACTGGCACACGGATTGCAAAGTCCCTCATTTCCGGACAGCCGGACTTTGCAGGACCATTGGGGAAAAACCGGCTGCCTGATGAACACACAGGGTCAAAGGAGAGCGGCAGGTGATTATCAGTATTGCCAGTGGTAAAGGCGGGACAGGAAAAACAACGGTTGCAACCAACCTTGCAGTCAGTCTGAACCAGCCGGTTCAACTGCTCGACTGTGATGTGGAAGCGCCGAATGCCCACCTGTTCATTCATCCGGCTATCCAGAGGAGCGCACCGGTCAATGCACCGGTTCCGCAATGGGTGCCTGAAAAATGCAGTTTTTGTAAAAAATGCATGGAGATCTGCCGGTTCGGGGCGCTTGCTGTTTTGAAAAAAGATGTGATGGTATTTGAGAACCTGTGCCATTCCTGCGGCGGATGTTTTGAGGTCTGCCCTGAGAATGCACTGATTGAAAAGGAGCGCCATATCGGTGTTGTTGAAACCGGCAGTTCAGGCAAACTCCTGTTTGCCCACGGCCGTTTGAATATCGGACAGGTCATGGTACCGCCGGTGATCCGGGAGGTCCGCGCAACCACCGATCCGGAGATCATCACCATCATTGATGCGCCGCCCGGGACCTCATGCCCTGTGATTGCTGCTGTGAACCAGGCAGATGTGGTGGTCCTGGTCACAGAACCCACCCCTTTTGGGCTTCATGACCTGAAACTGGCGGTTGAAACCGTTCAGGTTCTTGATATTCCCTTTGGTCTGGTCATCAACCGGGCCGGCATGGGCAATGACGAGGTCAAGGATTTTGCGACAGAAAACCAGATCCCCGTTCTCATGGAGATTCCCTTTGAAAAGCAGTTTGCCCGGATCTATTCCACTGGCGGTCTGATCGCTGAAGAAATTGATGGGTACAAGGATAAATTTCAACGTCTTTTTACAGACCTTAAAGCCCTGGCCGGCAGAGGACAAGGTGTGAAATGAAAGAGCTGGTGATTGTAAGCGGAAAAGGCGGGACCGGCAAAACGAGCCTGACAGCGGCTTTTGCCGGCCTGTCAGAAAAAATGGTCCTCTGTGATGCAGATGTGGATGCGGCAGACCTGCATTTGATTATGAGTCCGGATTTTGGCCAGGCTACCGATTTCATGGCCGGGTACGAAGCCAGGATCGATCCTGACCGCTGTACCGGATGCGGTCGCTGCCTTGAGCTCTGCCGGTTTGATGCTGTCAGGCCGTCTTTTGAGATCGATCCGATTGCCTGTGAAGGCTGCGGGGTCTGTGTGGACCTCTGTCCGGAGACAGCCATTGATTTCAATGAGACCTGCTGCGGCCAGATGTTTGTATCAAATACCCGGTTCGGTGCAATGGTTCATGCCCGTCTCGGTATTGCTCAGGAAAATTCGGGCAAGCTCGTATCCCAGGTACGGCAGGAGGCCAGGCAGATTGCCCAACAAGCTGATCTTGATTTCATCCTCACAGACGGGCCGCCCGGTATCGGCTGTCCGGTCATTGCCTCACTCGGTCAGGCCAGTGCGGTTCTGATCGTTTCCGAGCCCACTGTGTCCGGGCTGCATGACATGGAGCGGGTCGCTGACCTGGCCGGGCATTTCAAAATTCCGGCCATGGTCTGTATCAACAAATGCGACCTTAATCCGGAGCAGACGAAAAACATAGCCGCACGATCCGATGAGAGAGGCATGGCAGTGGTCGGGCAGATTGCTTTTGATCCCATGTTTATACAGGCCATGGTGGAAAAGAAAACGATTCTGGAATATGCGCCGGACTCTGAAAGTGCGGTCCATGTCCGCAAGATATGGCACAAGCTGATGTCTCATCCGGTATTTACTCAGCCGGAAAAGAGTATTTTATAATCATTGATTTGGAGAGGAAATGATATGGAAAATGGAAGAATTGCAGTCCCATCAAATGGCAACGGCGGCATGGACGGCACCCGTGCAGGTCATTTCGGTCATTGTGACGTTTTTACCCTGGTGGATGTTGAAAATTCTCAGATTAAAAACGTAACCATTCTTGCAAACCAGGAACATGTCCAGGGAGGATGCATGGTTCCGGTCAATCTGCTGTCGGAGAACCGGGTGAACGCTCTGATTGTCGGCGGTATCGGCATGCGGCCGCTCATGGGATTCCGTCAGGTGGGGATCAGTGTGTTTCACGATGATCAGCGCCCGGAAATTGCACCGGTTGTCCAGGATCTGATTGATGGGAAGCTTCAGGAAATCCGCAACGACCAGGTTTGCGGCGGCGGTATGAGCCATTGATCCTGAAGAATCAGACAAGGAGTCAGATATGAAAATTGCAGTTACAGCCCAGGGCGAAACTCTTGATGCCCAGGTGGATCCGCGGTTTGGCAGGGCTGCCTATATCCTGGTGGTGGATACCCAGACCCTTGAATTTGAAGTCGTTGACAATACAGTCAATAAGAATGCATTCAAAGGGGCCGGTATACAGGCGGCGGCAAATATCAGCAGCCTTGATGCCCAGGTACTGCTCACCGGCTATTGCGGGCCCAATGCGTTTGATACCCTGAAAACGGCCGGGATCAAGGTGGTGAATGACCAGTCCGGCAGGGTCATTGATGTGGTTCAGGCATTCAAGCAGGGTGG
>CAZLNA010000275.1:0-3730 GCA_964560485.1 uncultured Desulfobacula sp.
GTCCTGGGCCTATCTGGTTCTCGGCGAGCTGTCCGGGGTGCCGAACGGCCTGGGGGCCGTGATCATGGATGCCCGTATGCTGGGCCGGATCGATATGATCATGGTGGGGATTATTCTAATTTCAATCATCGGCCGGAGCAGTGATCTGCTGCTCAAACACCTGCTCCGTTTCTGCCTGAAAAGTGCTGCGAGGATGGCATGAGTGACCCTCAGACAGGATATGAAGCGCCCCCGTCGCGGTTTATTGTCAGCAACCTTGAAAAACAGTTTGCCAGTAACGGGTCGGCGGCGGTGGTACTGGATGATATCAGCTTTGATGTGGCTGATGCCGAATTTGTCTGCATTGCCGGGAAAAGCGGGTGCGGTAAATCCACCCTGCTTAAAATTCTGGCCGGTTTTGAGCCGCCGTCCTCCGGAAAACTGGTTCTTGACGGCCATGCCGTATCCGGACCCGGTCCAACCCGATGTTTTGTGTTCCAGGAAGATGCGCTGTTCCCATGGCTGACGGTGGGCGAGAATATCGGTTTTGGCCTGAAACAGCAGGGAATTTCAGGCCGGCAGATCGATAAAGAGGTTGACCGGTTTCTTCATCTGGTGGGGCTCAGTGAGTACAAGTCTTATCTGCCCAGGGAAATATCCGGTGGAATGAAACAGCGCGTGGCGCTTGCCCGGGTGCTGATCCTGAACCCCGGTGTTCTTCTCATGGACGAGCCGTTTGCATCACTGGATGCCCAGACCCGCCACGAAATGCAGGGACTGCTGCTCAAGCTCTGGAAGGAACTGGGGCATATCATCCTTTTTGTCACACACGATTTGACCGAGGCCCTGACGCTGGCTGACCGGATTATTGTCATGGACGATCAGGCCGGGTGCATCAAGGAGATTGTCACCGTTGATCTGCCTCGTCCCAGGCAAAGGGATAATCCTGATTTCATGGGGCGTTACCGCCGGCTCAATCAGCTCCTGTTCGGGGGCAGTGACCCGTTTTAATCGATCTTTCTCCGGGTGGCCGGGATCAAAAGATCCCTGTGGCACACACTTAACCGTCCGGCTATCCATGGTTAATCGCCAGTTTTTTAAACATATTGGCCAGCCCCATCGACAGGGTGTAAATATTTTTTACAGGCAGGTTCTGATCGGCTGTGTCATCAAAAAAGAGATTCAGGTCTGACGCCATACCGTCTTCAGGCGCGTTATAGCAGATCAGCATCGGCAGCAGGGGCAGGGGATAGATGATCAGGGAAATATCGGCATCATAGTGGTTTTCGACTTTCCGTCCGTTGAACAATTCAATGATATCCTTGAAAAAGCGGGGGTTGGTATCCGCCACTTTTTTAAATGACCCTTCGGTCTGATGGTCGAAAAAACGGGCCCAGTCTGCGGATGAGTCAAGTTCTCTGAACGGCACCCACTGTCCGGTCAGCGGAACGCCTTTGCACGCAATGACATAGTTTAAAACCGGCGGCGCAATCCACGGGTTGACATGGATATCCGTGAAAAAATCACCATTGGAATCAATGGCAACGTCCTTGCCCAGAATTTTTAAGACCAGTTTTCCATTGGCAAACCTCCCGCCAACCGTATCGGCCCGGGATGCCAAGTCAATTTGTTTGATTTTCTCTTTAAGTGTTTCCATGGTCCTGGCGTAATCCTGATCAAAGGTGGACTCTTTTTTCACTGGCTCAGACCCGTATTGTTCAAGCACGTCTGCTGCCACATACGGGCACTGGTTCAACGGAACCTGACCCTGAAAAACCGCAGCGGCAAAGGCCAGGCAGGTCGGCTTGTTGCATTTTCGGCAATTGGTCTTTTCCAGGAGTTTGAACACATCCATGGTCGTTTTGAAGTTACTCATTTTCAGATTTCCTTTCTTTGTCAGTCTGGATCAGCTTGGCTGCAAGAAGACCGCTGGTCATGGCCAGAGATTCCGGATCAAGATAGTATTCCGCCTGCCTCTGAAAAAGAACCCGGCAGTCCGAAGGGAACTCCTCGTCTGCCTCATTCATTAACAGCAGCAGGGAGAGGCGGGGCAGAACCGGAAACGCAACAGACAGATCCCAGGATGGCTCACTGGTATTTATCACACCGTCTAATTGGGCAGATGCTGCTTTCAGGTCAGGCAGGCGTCCCGAAAAGCGGGACTGGATCCGGTGGGTGGTGTCTGAATTAAAATAGTTGGCATTGGTAAAATGGGACTCTTTTTTAAAATCCCGAAATGTGCACCATTGAGCATCGAGATGAAGTTCATCCGGGCAGAGCAGGATATATTTGGCCAGGATGACGCTCGTGACATAGTCGGCCTGCTCCCGGGTTTGTGCGTTGACAATTTCCCGGCCTGAAATTTCATAGGTCTCATTAAAAAATAAAACCTTGGCCATATCCTCTTTTACCTTGATGTTCAGCCTTTTCTGGACCGCAGACAAATCCGTGGATGCAATTTGACTGCAGTAATCCCGGTAATGGCTGTCAAATATCTCTGAACGGGGCGTTGCCGGCATATGCATATTTCCTTATTAGGTTTTGAGCAAATTTAGTATGGGGTTAATCTAATACTGAAATAAAGAAAAAACATCCCCCGTTCGGGTGATTTTCGCCCGTTTTTTAATTTTTTCCGTTTACTTTGAATGGACGATTCGGTTAAAACGGCAAAGAGAATAGATCATGACAGTGACCAGACAACATATCGAATTTACCGCCTCCGGGGTGCTTGCATGGGGCGCGGGCCGGGCACAGGGCCGCCGGGGCACCTGCACGGAGGGATGACGGCGGGGTTTGAACTTTCCACGAACATTTCGTTTTAATTGAAACCATCAATACGGATGAAGCAAGAAAAAAAGGGCCTGCTGCAAGTGTTTTTGCAGCAGGCCCGGTCTGAACAACTCTGAACAGATCTTAACGATGTGCTGATCCGGTTCTGGGCCGGGTCAGCGGCTGAGATCAGGCAGACTTTCTCTTTTTTGAACTCAGTTCAGGGAACTGATGGTAGAAATATTCATTGGTATGGGTGTCGCTCTTGCCTTCTTCATTCTCGCGAAGCTCGATCCGGCGGATTTTGCCTGAAATGGTTTTGGGCAGCTCTGCTACAAATTCAATAATCCTGGGGATCTTGAATTTGGCAAGCACCTCAATGGTATGCTTGAACAGATCAAGGGCGAGATCCTTGGAGGGATCATAGCCTTCGTTGAGGATGACAAATGCTTTTACCAGCTGGTGGCGTTTGGGATCGGGGACGCCGACCACCGCAGTTTCCATGACCGCCGCATGTTCGATCAGGGCACTTTCCACCTCAAAGGGGCCGACCCGGTAGTCGGACGATTTGATCACATCGTCAGAGCGGCCGACAAACCACCAGTAGCCGTCACTGTCAAAGGAGGCCTTATCACCGGTATAATACAGACCGTGTTTGAACGCCTCTGCGGTTTTGGCTTCATTTTCGATGTATTCCTGGAACAGGCCGATGGCCCGCCAGTTGCTCAACCGGACAACGATGTGGCCGGTAATATCCGGATCAGTGATTTCCTTTCCTTCATCATCTGCCAGGATAATGTCGTACATGTATGCCGGGTATCCAAAGGATCCCAGTTTCATTTTGCCTTCCATCCACGGCGGGTTCCCGATCATGCAGGTGGATTCAGTCTGGCCGTAGAAGTCGCGGATTTCTGTGCCTGTGCCTTCCTTCCACTGGTCAATGACTTCCGGGTTCAGCGGTTCACCGGCACTGATGGAATAT
>CAZLNA010000276.1:0-3730 GCA_964560485.1 uncultured Desulfobacula sp.
CACAAGGGTCAACGCAACAGTACAGACCCTTCTGTCCGGGATCGCCGCTCTTGTAATTGCTTTCTTAGCAGCCGGGGTCGTTCTCAAACAGCTGACCCGAACCTTTAAAGATATCCTTGGTGTGACAGATAAAATCGCTTCAGGGGATTTCAGCCGGACGGTCCCGCCCTCTGAGATTAAAGAGCTGGACCGGCTGGGAACCTCCATCAACCAGATGTCAATGAAACTGGACGCGTTTGAAAAAAAGCTGGTCGAATCCACCCGGTTCAGATCTGCCGCCAAAATCACCGCAGCCATGGCCCATGAAATAAAAAACCCCCTCTCAAGCATGAAGATGCTGGCGCAGATGATGCAAAAACAGGCGCCGCCGAAGGGTGATGGGGAACGGATGATCACGGCATTCATCAAAGAAATTAACCGGGTGGATGCCCTGGTCAATGACCTGAGCCTGCTTTCCGGCACCAGGAAATATCAGTTCGAACCGGTCAGTCCTTATGACCCCGTTGAAGATGTTGCCGCCCTGGCAGGACCCAAACTCAATCATCTGAAAATCAAGTTAACGCTGAACCGCGAATCGGGAATCCCCGAGGTCCGAATGGACCGGGATAAAATAAAGCAGGTGCTGTGGAACCTGCTGATGAATGCGGTGCAGAGCATGCCGGACGGCGGTGCAATCGAGCTGTCCGTCCAATTGATAAAAGGCAGAATTCTTGAATATCGAATAAAAGACTATGGCGCAGGCATAGCCGAGGATGATATGAAGCAGATATTTGCCCCGTTCTATTCGACCAAAAAGGAAGGAATGGGAATTGGACTTTATGTCAGCAGGAAAATTGCAGACGCCCACCAGGGTAGAATAAAAGTCTGTTCAACACCTGGCAGCGGGACGTCGGTTTCGCTTCTGATTCCTGCCAAATAAGGCCGCAACCTGGAAGATATGGAAAAAGAGAATGGCACATATACTCATTGTGGATGATGAAGAAAATATCTGTTTTGCTTTCAGTCAATGTATCAAACACCTGGGCCATACCCCCCATACCGCCTCGAACGCGAAAGACGGCCTGGAACTGATCCAGTCTGTCAACCCGGAAATTGTCTTCCTTGACCACCGGCTTCCGGGAGAAAGCGGCATTTCTGTGCTTGAAAAGATCCGGCAGTTCAATGATGACACCGCGGTTGTGATCATTACCGCATACGGAACCATGGACACAGCAATTGACGCCGTAAGAAAAGGGGCCTACGAATACCTGGCAAAACCCGTCGATTTAAAGCAGGTCGAAGACATCATAGAAAGAATACTCAAACCCAAAAATGATGACACCCTTTCCATTGTTTCCTCCCAGGCAGAACTGCCTGCTGACAACGAGAGCATGATCATCGGTTCCACCAACGCCATTTCTGACATTTACAAAATGATCGGCCTGTTGACCACCAACGATGTTCCGGTGCTGATTGAGGGAGAAAGCGGTGTTGGCAAAGAACTGGTGGCCAGGGCCATTCATGAGCGAAGTGACAGAAAAGATGCCCCGTTTGTTGCGATCAACTGCGGCGCCATGCCGGAGAATCTTTTGGAGTCTGAACTCTTCGGGTATGAAAAGGGGGCGTTTACCGGTGCCGATGCGCTGAAAATAGGTAAATTCGAATATGCCAAAGGCGGAACCATTTTTCTGGACGAAATTGGTGATTTGAAATTTTCGCTCCAGATCAAGCTCCTGCGGGTACTCCAGGAAAAAACCATTGTACGGGTCGGCGGACTGGAATCCATCCCGGTCGGTTCTGCCAGGGTGATTACTGCGACCAATAAAAACCTTCTGGATGAAATGAAAAACGGCCGGTTCCGGACGGACCTGTACTACCGTCTCCAGCTGTTTACCATGAGAATTCCACCCTTAAGAGAGCGTAAAGACGATATACCGGAGCTGGTGACCCATTTTATACGAAAGGCCAATAAGGAGATGGGGCTGGCGATCAAGGGGATTGAAAAAGATGCCATGCGCCTGCTGCGAAACCATCAATGGCCCGGTAACATCCGTGAACTGGAAAATATTATCAAACGGGCAGTGATTCTGTCCCGAGTTGATACCATCGGGATGCACAACATCAATTTCACTGACCCGAAATCATCTGATGAAACCCGTTCTGCGGTTCCGGGCTCCATTTCAGATCAGGTTGCATACTGGTTTGAAAACAGAGAAGCCCTTTTCCCAGAAGAACGCAGGCTTTACTCGCATGTTCTTTCCACTGTTGAAAAGGCCCTGATTTCAAGTGCGCTTAAATTCTGCAGCAACAATCAGCTGAAAACATCTGAACTGCTTGGAATGAACCGCACAACACTGAGAAATAAAATCAAAGACTTCGGGCTTTGACACTTTCACAGTAGTCATCCAGAAGCCGGAACTGCTTTTCAAGAGAATGCTCAGATACCCCCCACGGGGATTTGAAAAATGAGGCCATATGGTTCATCACACCGGATTCGCCATTGCGCAGGGCAAGCAGTCCAAAACGGGCCAGATCCAGAACCAGCGGGGCGGCCAGTGCAGAGTCACATCCCTGCCAGATAAACTGAAGGCTCATTTTCGTATTCATAAATCCGTTAAAGTGGATAAAATCCCACGCTGTTTTGCGATCCCCCAGAGAGGGAACATAATCAATGGAGACCCGTGAATGGGGTTTATAGCCCAGAATATGCGGCAGCAGCCGGTCTTTGCTTTTAATCTTTGTCGCACCGTTCTCTTCATTCTGGAGCACTTTCCCATCCGTATTCCCAAGGATATTGTATCCTTCCCAGCTCATCACTTCCAGGTTTCGTATTGCAAACATGGGGGCAAGTGCTGACTTGACAAGTGTCTCTCCCGTTTTGCCGTCGCTGCCCATAACCGGAACCTGATGTTTGCGGGCAAGATCCACCAGACCGTTTGAAAAGCCGCCGTCTGATGGGGTGAAATTAATATACGCGCAGCCGGAGGTGATGGCGGAATACGCGTAAATCAGGCTTGGCCGGACATATTCAACCCGGTTTCTGCTGATTAGATTTTCTATGGATTTAATGGTTTCAAGTTCCGCAGGAGAATCAACCGGCGGTTCCGTTGATGCAAGATTGATTACCACCATCCGCTCAATATCGTTTTCACGACGGAACTGCGCGATATCTTCTTTTATTCTTTCTACAGCATCTTTCACGGATTGGGCCTGGTAGATATAGCTTTTTTCCGAGAGGTCCAATATCGCGTTTCCGGCATTTATAACCACACCGGGAAACGTTTTCTTTTGGATGGCTGCAAGCTGGTCTGACAGGTCACCCAGGGCGTTGAAATCATCAATACCGGTATCTTTCAGGGCGCTGTTTGAACTGCGGCAAGGTCGTATATCCCAGCCGCCAAAGACAAAATCAGAAAAACCAGGAAAAGAGAGCGCTTTGAACTGTTCAGTTTCAGAAATGAGTCCCGTTGGCGGACAGAGTCCTTTTTCAAGCGCCATGGCACCGGCCATTGCAATAGTAGACAGATGACCGCATAAACCGACAAACATCACACCGCACTTTGAATGCATTCGTATTCTCCAGCCTGTATTGAAAAAAGAGTTAAAAAAAAAAGTGAGTATACTGCCACCTGTTAAAGGTGGCAATACTCATTTTTTAATGACCGGGGGAGTCATTAAAGAACCATGCAAGGGGAATCACATGATTATAGAAAAACAAAGCAATTTAAGTGCCACAGACTATAGCCGGCAT
>CAZLNA010000277.1:0-3724 GCA_964560485.1 uncultured Desulfobacula sp.
TGCCGGTTTTTTCCCTGAAATAAAGCTTCACCGGCGTCTTTTTCAGCGGGATCATCTCCCTGAGCTGATTGATCAGGTACCGCTTGTAGGAAAAGTGAACTGACTGGGGATAATTAACAAAACAGACAAAACAGGGCGGTTTGACCGCCACCTGGGTGGCGTAGAAGAACTTGAGCCGGCGGCCTTTGACCAGGGAGGGTTCTTCCCGCCGGACCCCATCTTCGATGATCCGGTTCAGTACCCCGGTATTGACCCGGTGGCAGTATTCTTTGTAGATCTTTCCAGCCTCATCCAGGATTTTGTGGCACCGCTGCCCGGTTTTGGCAGAGATGGTAATGGCGGGTGCATATGAGAGGAACTTGGCCTTGTACCTGAGCTGTTCCATATATTTTTTCACGCTTTTGCGTTCGCCGTCGAGAAGATCCCACTTATTGATCAGGAAAAGCGCACCACACCCCCTGTCTTCCGCATATCCGGCAATGGTGATATCCTGGTCAGTGATGCCTTCGTCCGCATCAATGAGGATAAGGGCAACATCACAGTCATCCATGCTTTTAAGCGATTTGAGAATGGAAAACTTTTCTATTTTCTGGGTAACTTTGCCTTTCCGCCGGATCCCGGCCGTATCCACCAGGACAAAGGTCCGCCCCTTATGCTGAACATTGAGTTCAATGGCGTCGCGGGTCGTACCGGCCCTTGCATTAACCACCACCCTTTTTTCACCAAAGAGCCGGTTGGCCAGGGATGACTTGCCCACATTGGGACGGCCCACAATGGCCAGGCGGACCGGTTTGTCTGCCGGATCTTCTTCCGGTTCGATTTCCGGGAGGCTGCTGACCAGGTCGTCGAGGAACTCGCCCACCCCGTCGCCATGCTCGGCAGAGACCGGATAGAAATGACTGATCCCCAAAGCATAAAAATCAGAGAGACCATCAAGCTGCCGGTGGCTTTCCACCTTGTTCACCAGGTAGAAAACCGGTTTGGACATAGGTCTTAAAAAATCAGCCAGTTCCCGGTCATAGGGGGAGAGACCGGCACGGCCGTCCATGATCAGGACCAGGGCATCGGCCTGGTCTGCGGCTGCAGTGAGCTGATCCTTGATCTGCGAGGCAAAGTAATCATCATCCGTACTCAGGAAACCTCCGGTATCAATCACGGTAAAACGCACACCATCCCACTGGGCATCTGCATAGTGCCTGTCCCGGGTCACACCGGGAACATCATCCACGATCGCCTGACGCGAACGGATGATACGGTTAAATAATGTTGACTTGCCCACATTGGGACGGCCCAGCAGTGCCACAACCGGTTTCATAACTTTCCTTGTACACAATAAATGGATATTCACTAGGTTATACAACAAAAATTGATTTTGATAAACCTTTGAAGGATTTCAGGCAGAACCGGCCGGCGAAAACAGACCAAAAGACCTTTCCGGCTGATACAATTGTTCCAGCTACCGGGTCCAGGAAAAGAGCAGGGATCCGGCTGTTAGAAAGACCAGGCTCATGGCTGCGAGAATCGTAATCTCTGCTGAGACCTCTGCCAGGCCGGCACCGTCATTGATGACTTTCCTGGCCGCGTTCAGAAAATGGGTCAGGGGCAATGCCCGGGCAGCGGTTTTTACCCATTCAGAAGACCCTTCAATGGAAAACCAGACTTCAGACAGAAACATCATGGGCCAGCACAGGAAATTAATCACGCCGTTGGTCAATTCCTCATTGGTTCCCCTGCTGGCAAAAACCAGGCCCAGGGCGACCAGACAGACCGTACCGGCCAGAAAAACAATGCTGATATCAAAATACGAGCCGTGCATATTAAAGGAAAAAAGAAGATCACACCCGAACCAGACCAGGGCAGATGAGAAATAGAGGATCGCCACCCGTGAAATCATCTGGGCGGCCAGGTATTCAAACGCTGTCACCGGTGTGGCCTTCAGCCGCTTGAGCACACCGCTTCGCCGGTACCGGACAATGACATACCCCACACCGAAAAGAGCGGAAAACATGATATTCATCCCGATGATCCCGGGAAATAGCCAGTCAATGTAGCGGATCGCCTGGCCGTCCACTTGCTGTTTCTCCAGCCGGCTGCTGAAATATGACGACGGCACCACTGCAGCTTTGAGTAATTTTTCAGCAATCCCGCTCTTGGCTGAATCACTGGTCCAGTACCTGACCATGCTGTCCGACGCCTGTTCCGGGATTTCTATCACCAGGTCGACCTTGTGATGTTTGAGCCGGTCCATGGCTTTTTCACGGCTGGCAAATGCCACCAGTCGAACGTCAGTATCCTTTAACAACGGGACCGGAAGGGCGGTCGTTTCGGTTATGGCCGCTTCTGAGGCTGCGGGAAAGACACCGATCTTGTAGGCAGACCGGGTGTCAGAACTGAAAATAATACCGAAACCTGCCACCAGCAGAAACGGAAAGGCAATGTTCCAGCCGAACCCGGCCCGGTCCCGGATAAATTCTCTGTTTCTGGCCACAAAAAGGGCCCACATCCGTTTGAACATCATCAGATTCAGTCCCTTAAATGTTTGCCTGTCAGTTTTAAAAATACCGATTCAAGATTCTGGGGGCAGTCAAGCCCGCTGCAGTGTTTTTCGATCAGTGCATCCGGTGCACCCTGCTCAATAACCCGCCCGTGGTCAAGGATGGAAATCATGTCACAGAGCACCTGGGCCTCTTCCATGTAGTGTGTGGTCAACACCACGGTCTTTCCCTTGCTTCTGATGTCCTGGATGATTTCCCAGACATGCTTGCGCGCCTGGGGATCAAGCCCGGTCGTGGGTTCATCTAAAAAGACCAGGGCCGGATCATTGATCAGTGCCAGTGCCAGGAGCAGTCGCTGCCGCTGGCCGCCGGATATCCTGTTGTTCAGGCTGTTTCTGATATTATCGAGCATACACATGGAAAGCACGTCATTGACCGGCAGGGGGGAATGATAAAATGCGGCAAACGTGGCCAGGGTTTCCTCAACCGTCAGAAAAGAAAGCAGCTCGGTCTGCTGGAACTGGATGCCGATCTCCTGGTTGAAACTTCGGCCCTGCTGATCGCCTTTGTAAAGGACCGTGCCCGAATCCGGTGAGATAATATTTTCCATCATTTCCACGGTCGTGGTCTTCCCGGCGCCGTTCGGGCCCAGAAGCCCGAAACAGCTTGCCTGGGGAATAACAAATGAGACACCATCCACCGCGGGTTTGCCGTTGTATTGTTTTTTCAGGTCTTTGACCTCGATGATGGCCTTTGATTTCATGTTCTGCCTGCTGACGCTATCGCTCCTTTTTTATCAAAAACATCCGGGCCATGATAATCAATCAATCACAAAATAACAAGCCGGCATTTTCGACCACAGGCCGCAGTTCACAGACGCATGAAAGCGCCAGGCAAACTGCTGATATAAAAAAATAAAAAATCTGGTTGACTCCGGTAATTTATCCATTTTATAGTCAAGCCGTCGCGCAGTACCATCTCTTTTAAAAATTGGTTCACAAAAGCCATTTCAACAAAAAGGATTTTGGCTTCAGTACTAAGGATAGTACGAATTCAACCGGAGGAATATACCCTATATTCCAAAGCGTTAATTATTCACGTGACACAGACATTCGGTTAAATTTTTTTGGGATAGTTTCTAATAATGGAGGGTATCATGAACAAATTTTCCGGCACCATCCGGATACTGGCTATCCTGGTGCTTTTTCCGGTCTGCGCCATGGCCCAGA
>CAZLNA010000278.1:0-3663 GCA_964560485.1 uncultured Desulfobacula sp.
GCCTTTTTTACCAGGTCTATCGTGTCCTGGCCTGAGTATTTGTAGAGATTCATGGCAAGCACGGGAATATGCTCAGATCCCTTCCAGCTCAATGATGCGCGTGTGGTCTCAGGCATGAAACCTTTGCGGACCAGGGCCACATCTTTTAAACGGATCACCTGGCCCTCAGGCAGCCGGCAGATGGTCAGGCTGCCCAGGGTACCGAGGTCTGTAAAAACCCCTGTCATTTTCATTCGAAAATCCATGCGGTCATCCTGGAAACGACCCCAGGGGGCATCAAAGTTGTGATCGACAATGGCCTGGCGGACCTGTATCGGGGAGATGCCCAGCGCCTTGATACGTTCCGGCTGAAGCAGGATTTGAACAATCTGGCGATTGTCGCCCACCAGGGTGACTTTTTTTATCCCGTCTATTTTTTCAATTTTTTCTTTGAGTCTTCGCGCCTGCTGTTCAAGCTGCGCCCTGGACAGATTCCCGGTCAGGGTGAATGTGGCGATGGGCAGATCCCGCACAGAGCTTTCTTCAATTCTCGGCTTTCTGGCATCTTTTGGGAATCTTGCCTGGGCAGCCTCAACTTTCCGGCCCAGCAGCAGGAGCGCTTCGGTTACAGGCATTTCAGGGTGAAAATTCACCGCAACAATGGAGATCTCATGCTGGGAGGAACTGTAGTAGCGTTTAAGCCCTTTCATCCCTTTAATCTGGGTTTCAATGTGCTGGGTGATTTCTTTTTCTACCATCTGCGGGGATGCTCCTTCCCAGGTGGTCACCACATATGCCTGCGGAATTTCAAGATCAGGCAGCGCTTCTCTGACCATGGATGAATAGCCGAGAATCCCGGCGGTCAGAAGTACCAGAACCCATATGACCACTGGAACCGGGCGGACAAAAAAGAATTCAAAGAGAGCTGAAGTGTTTGTCTTTTCAGGCATCATGTCGAAGCATCCTCTTTAGGGCCGACGATTTTTACCATACGGTTTTCATAGAGCCGGTATCTCCCCTTTGTTATGACCCGGTCTCCTGCGGTGATCCCATTGAGCACCTCGACCTGGTCCCGGTCGGCAAGGCCGGCCTGGATCTGTTTTTCTATGGCCATGCCGTTTTGGACAATGAACACAAAGGCCTGATCATCTCGAAATAAAAGCGCATCTGTGGGAATCAGGAGGGCATTTTCTTTTTTCTCCACCTCAATCCAGCAGGTGACAAACATGCCGTGAGAAAGAGCCGGCTCGGACTGTCTTGTTCTGATTTTTATTCGAACAGACCGGCTGCTGATATCTAAAACCGGGCTGACCGAGTGCACAGCGGCATGAGCCATGGCATCAGGATTTCTACCCGTATCAGCGGCCGGCGCATCCAAACCGCACTGCTGATGCCAGTCCATTGACCCGATACTGATGATACTTTTCTGGCCCTGTTTCACAGCACTTCCGTCAAACAGCGGCAGATTGAGCACCACTTCAATTTCGCCCGGATCAATGATCGTGATAGGCGCTGTTGCAAAAAGAGCGGCCTGATCCTGATAATCCACATGGGAAGGCTCGAAATGGTCTCCTTCTGCAATATTGATCCGGGCGATCACACCGTCAAAAGGGGCATATATGGCGGTTTTTTCCTGCTGGATCAAGGCCTGGTTCAAGCGTGTGGACAACCCTTTGAGCCTGGAGTGGATTCCTTTTATCCGGGCGTTTGCCGATTTGACACCGGATACGGCCGTCTGCCAGGCAGCGGTTGCTTCTTCAAAATCATTGAGGGTCCCGATTTTGCGGTCATGCAGCTGTCTGCTGCGCTCATATTTTTGAAAGGCGAGGCGTTCTTGTTTCTGTGCCTGTTCAAGTTCCGCCTCTGCCATTGAAAGATCGTGTCCGGCTTCTGACTGGTGCGCCCGAATGTTTTCGATGTCTTCATGGGCTTCCCTGTTGTCCAGGCCGGCCAGGCAGGTTCCCTTTTTCTGACCTGCTTGCGGGCCTTTCACAAAGGCACCCTCCTTCAACGGTTGATTGGCTGCATCTTTACCAAGAAAAACCACACTGCCGGAGGTTTTAAATATCAGGTGCCGCTTTCTGACAGCCGTCACATTTCCTTCGCCGCAGACCCATCTGGAAATAGGTCCGTATCCGGCGGTCACCGCATGGACAGGCAGGGGGGCAGGTTTTTTTTCAGGCGGATTTTGGACGGCTTCAAGCTGCTCGAGCCGGTGTGCGCTGGCCAGTGTCAGCCCGACTGCCATGAATAAAAGGATCCAGAAAAAAGGGTGTTTTACAAATCTTGGAATTTTCATTTTTGATGCTTTGATTTCGGGTCCGCAGCTTCAAGCACCAGATGGGTGATCTGGCGTGCCAGGCGGTCCTTTTTTTTATAGTGGGTATCCATGCCGGGTGCCACCGCATCGATCAACTGACTGTAGAGGCTGAAGGTTTCAATCAGCCCGATCATGGTGATGACGGCAAATTTTACCGGATAGTCATTTTCCATCCGGTTTGAAGCACTGGCGATGATGCGGGCCACAAAATCTGTTTCCGGACGGAAATACGATTCGACCACTTCATCAAACGCCTTGCTCGGCTGACGGCACTCCCTGGATAGAATGATGATTCGCCAGGCATTTTTTTTCTGGGAAGTGTAGTTTTTCAAGGATTCCTTGACCATGAGAAAAAGTGCTTCTCCGGGGTTGAGGCCCAGCAGAAGACGCTGATCACTTTGTGAAATCGTATCAGAGCGGCATGCATCGAGCAGAACCTCCCTGTAAAGCGCGTCTTTGCTGCTGAAGTGATAATTTAAAGCACTCAGATGCGTATTTGCAGCAGATACAATTTCCCGGACAGTCACGCCGTTAAATCCTTTTTCCGCAAAAAGGCTGCCTGCTGCCTCAATAAGCCTGGCCCGTGTTTTCTCTGAATCCTTTGGTGTTCCCATATCTCCTCCGAATCGAATAGATCATTTGTTTCGAACAAATGTATGATACGTTCGTATCAATTACAAGTTTCATTTTGTAAGAAAATGTTTTTATTTGTTGAAAGTTTTTATAAAAACAACATGAAAATCTAACAAATCTATATTAATGATGGGTGATCTTGGCGCAAGTAAAATGTTTGGCAATTGCAGTCAAACACCTTCGCAATCTATAGGTTGTTAGGATAGGGCAATGTCAGAACGACAAGAAAATCATACCAGCGGTGATGTTGATATCGTCGATATGATAGTGGTGTTAATCCGCTATCGCAAATTCATAGTTCTTTCCATTCTCATCAGCTTGGCCCTTGTTGTTGTCGGATACTTTTTTATTCCCAAATGGCAGGCAGCGAGATCAGAAGTGCACAATGAAATCGTTTCTCAAATGGTGGTTATGCCGAACCCACATTTTCATAGGTTGCAGTTGGCAAGGGATCTTCCTATTTTCTTTTCACAGCCTGATTTGCTGTTGAAAGCGTTTATAGAAACGGGTATTGACGTAAGGAACCCTGACAATAACTTTGACTGGTCAAAAGCCTCAGATGAGTATAAAGCAAAGGCCATTGCTTTGATAAGGCAACTTGTTAAGGTGTCCAACAGAGATAGAATGCCGACACTTGGGAATAAAAAATGGTATTGTAGCATTTTTTTTGACCGGAAGAACTCTAATAGTGTTAAGATAGTGTATTTAAAAAAAGGGCGTGATGAAAAGAC
>CAZLNA010000279.1:0-3658 GCA_964560485.1 uncultured Desulfobacula sp.
CTTCATAGTCGATGACCATCCGGTTTACCGCAAAGGGCTGGCCCAGCTGCTCAATGAGGAGGCAGACCTCACCGTGACCGGTGAAGCAGAAAGTGTATCAGGCGCCATTGATCTTCTGACAGACCGGCTGCCGGACCTGATCATCCTCGACATGACCCTGAAAGACCGCTCCGGTCTTGACCTGATTGAACATGCCAGACAGCACTGGCCCAAACTTCCTGTCCTTGTTATTTCCATGCATGATGAATCCTTGTATGCGGAACGGGTGATCCGGGCGGGCGCTCTGGGGTACATCACCAAACACGAAATGACCTCAGTGGTTGTTCAGGCGGTGCGCCAGGTCCTGGCCGGCAAACGGTATCTGAGCAGCCGCATGGTGGACGCTCTGCTGGAAAAAATGACCACATCTGCGTCACCAGCAGGCGCAGACCCGCTTGATGCCTTGTCCAACAGAGAGCTTGAAGTCTTCAAACTGATCGGCCGTGGATTTAAGCGGGCACAGATCGCGGAGCAGCTCAACCTGAGTGTGAAAACCATTGGCACCTACCGGGACAATATAAAAAAGAAATTAAACCTGAAAACCATGGCAGAACTGACCAAACACGCTGTGGTCTGGAACGAAACCCACCTTTAGCCGGATTGCGGATGGACCATAGGGGAAACCCCTGCCTTTTTTTAGGCCTTTCAATCAGGCCGATTTAGGTCCTTGCTGGATATTTTTTATTCAAAAAACAGGATACTAGAACGGGTGTTGATCATGTTAGAAGATGATTAAATCTTTTAGGTGCCATGAATCTTGGAGGATCAAAATGGGTATGACGCTAGCAAAAAAGGTATTCACCCGCAACCTTGAAGCCTGTGTGGATCAGATCATTGAGACCGTGGGCAGGAAAATTGTTTTTGGAATGCCGCTGGCTTTGGGCAAACCCAACCATCTGGCCAATGCATTGTATCAGCGGGCCAGGATTGATCCATCCATCAACCTGACCATTATCACGGCCCTTTCCCTTGAAAAACCGGCAGCCTCCAGTTCACTTGAAAAACGGCTTTTAAATCCGATTGTGGACCGCCTCTGGAACGGCTTTATCGAGTTTGATTACGTCAAAGACCTCCGATTGAATCAGCTGCCGGACAATGTGCATATCCACGAGTTTTTCACCAAGGCGGGCGGATATTTAAACACACCCTATGCGCAGCAGCATTATATCAGCACCAACTACACCCATGCGGTAAGGGATCTTTTGGATAACGGCCTCAATGTGATCGGCAACCTGGTCGCTCCGCACCCGGACGGTCGAACAGACAGGGTCTCTTTAAGCTGCAACCCGGATCTGGCTCTGGAAGCGGTGGAAAAGCTGGCAGAACAAGCGGATAAAAAATTCATGGTCGTGGGCCAGATCAACTCGAACCTTCCCTACATGTACGGCGATGCTGAAATGAGCGTGGACAATTACGATCTTATTCTCAATGACCCGGAATATGATTTCCCGCTTTTTTGTGTTCCCAAAGCCTCTGTCTCTGCAGCAGATCACATGATCGGGCTCAATGTCAGCACACTGATCAAAGACGGGGGAACCCTTCAGATCGGTATCGGTTCTTTAGGGGATGCCATCGCCTCAAGCATGATTATGCGCCATAAAAACAACGCCACCTATCAGCAGGCCATCAAAAAGCTCAATATCCTTGACCGTTATCACGGTTTGATTGACCGCATCGGCGGAACCAGACCGTTTGAAAAAGGCCTGTACGGTTCGACGGAAATGCTCGTGGATGTCTTTATCCACCTATATAAAAAAGGAATCCTGAAACGCCGGGTCTATGATCATGCCGGTATTCAGGAACTGCTCAACCAGGACCGGATCTCCCCGAAAATCTCTCTTGAAACAATTGACGCCTTTGTTGAAAACCATGTGATTCACCAGAGGATCACGCCCAAGGATTTTAACCTGTTAAAAAAATACGGCATCCTGAGCCCGAAAATCAGCTTTCGCGATCACCGGTTGATATACAAACACCGGCCCTATTCCAATGATGTCACCGATCCTGACACCCGCAACATGTTAAAGGAAAACCTCGGGCGATACCTGCAATCCGGCGTGGTCTGCCACGGCTCCTTTTTCATCGGCCCGAAACATTTTTACGATGCGCTCAACAAAATGCCTGAAAAAGAGCGAAAGCTCTTTTCCATGACCGGGGTGAACTTTGTCAACCAGCTTTATGGCGGTGAGCGCCTGAAAACGCTTCAGCGCAGAGACGGGCGGTTTGTCAATGCCGGCATGATGGTCACCCTTCTCGGTGCTGTGGTGTCAGACGGGCTTGAAAGCGGCAATATTGTCTCCGGCGTCGGCGGCCAGTATAATTTTGTCTCCATGGCCCATGCGCTTGAAGACGGCCGGCTGATCATGATGATCCGGTCCACCAAAAAGAGCAAGGGCTGCATTACCTCAAATATTGTCTTTAACTATGGCAACAACACCATCCCGAGGCACTTAAGGGATATTGTTGTCACTGAGTACGGGATTGCCGACCTGAGGGGAAAATGCGATCATCAGGTGATTGCCGCCCTGCTTAATATTGCAGACTCAAGATTCCAGCAGGAACTGTTAGCCCAGGCCAAAAACGCCGGTAAAATCCCTGCCGATTATCAGATTCCTCAAGCCTACACCAACAATACGCCTGAACGGATCCGCCACTCCCTGGCAATGTTTAAAAAACAGGGCTATTTTGCTGATTTCCCCTTTGGAACCGATTATACCAGAGAAGAGATCACCCTGGCAAAAGCCCTTAGAAAATTAAAAGAATGTGCAGATAAAAATAAGGTGAAAACCGGGGCCGGGGTCCTTAAATACGTCTTCAGGACCCCGCCGAAAACCTGTATACCGCTGCTCAAACGAATGAAACTCGATACCCTGAGCTGCGTAAAGGACCGTGTCATGAGAGCGGCAGTGGTCTATGCCTTGAATAAATAACACTGCTGTCACGCGCGACCGATGTTCAAACCCTCCTTGCAGGGTCTCTGCGCCTGCCCTTTGTTACAATGGCACTAAAAGGGCAGGCACAGGGAATCCCTGGCGGCTCAAAGATTAATCCAGAAAAAAGATGCCTGATAAGCCCTGTTGATTCCGGCCCGGATCTACTTTAAAGGCCATATTTAGAATATACAAGCAGGCTGAATTGCGTTATATTGCTGAATCATGCGCTCATTAAAAGACGTCTTTCAATCTGGAAAATGGTACTCCCTTGGTTTGTTGATTTATGGTATCGGGTTTGTATTACCCTCAGCAAACGTTTATGGTTCACAGCTTGTTGGACATGAATGCGCCCGGGTCATATGGGAAAAACTTTTCACGCCGCAAGATATTGATTCGGTTTCTCAACTGTTGATCCTGGCCTATGTGAATCTTTCAAATATTTTTGTTCTGCTGGCCCTTATTTTAAAACTATTGAAAAAACAACCTGCTTGGATTTTTTATCTGCTGCTTGCCTCTTTGTTCTCTTCACTTTACTGGCTTCATACCGACGCCTTGAGCGAAGGAAAATTACTGATCGGCTACTTTGTCTGGGTGCTGGGTATTTTCCTGATGACCCTGGCCAGTTTCCATGTGTCGTTTCCACAAAGAAAACAGACCTTAAAAGGATGAACATCTTTATCTGTGGC
>CAZLNA010000280.1:0-3657 GCA_964560485.1 uncultured Desulfobacula sp.
GTCTTCTCCTCATTTATGGATCATGGTTCAGGCTGGCCGTGCTGCTGCTTCAACCCTCCGGTTCATACCCGTTTCGATCCCGCTTGATCTTGAGTTTGCGCATCCTTGAAGCAAAGGTGGAACGATTGATCCCTGAGGCCTTGGCAGCCCAGGTAATATTCCAGTTGTGCTTTTTGAGCAGGGAAACCACATATTCCTTTTCCAGCTGGGGCCAGGTCATGCTGCAGAGCTGACTGACCAGGTCGTCCCCGCCGGCGCCTCCGGGGTTGAGTTCGACATAGGGTGCCTGATGGCTCTCAGGATTCCGGACATGAAGCGGCAGGTTGGCAAGCTCAATATAATCATCATCTGTCGTTACCATCAGGTATCGGATCAAATTTTCAAGTTCCCTGATATTGCCGGGCCATCCATAAACAGCCAGCGCCTGCATGGCTTCGATGGATATCTTCTTTTCCACCATTCCGGCTTTGAGCGCTTCTTTTTCAAGGAAATGCCTGACCAGCAGGGGGATATCTTCCCGACGGTCCCTGAGCGGCGGCGTGTGAACCGGCAGTACAGACAGCCTGTAAAAAAGGTCCTGCCGGAAAAGGTTTTCAGATATCATCTGGCCGATGTCCTTGTTGGTGGCGGCAACGATCCTGACATCGATGTGCCGGACCTGGGTTTCCCCCAGCGGTTTGATCTCATTTTTCTGGAGGATTCGCAGCAGACTGGCCTGTATGCTCATGGGCATGTCACCAATTTCATCCAGGAATACGGTTCCTTTGTCCGCAGCCTCAAACAGACCTATCTTGTCCCGGGCTGCGCCTGTGAAAGCGCCTTTTTTATAGCCGAACAATTCACTTTCCAGAAGCGTTTCCGGAATGGCGCTGCAGTTCTGTACCAGAAAGGGTTTGTTCCGCCTGGGAGAACCTTTATGAATCTTTTCAGCGATCAATTCCTTTCCTGTGCCGCTTTCACCTGTGACCAGCACATGAAATTCGGTTTCAGCATAGCTTTTCACCAGATCCATACATTTTTGAAAACTCGGGCTCTGACCGATGATGACGCTTTCCTGCCGGGCTTCTTTAAGTGCAGACTTCAACGTTAACGTCTTTTTCTGTTCATTGGCATAGAGGATGGCGTTGCTCAATGCAATGGAACAGATATCCACCAGGTTCTGGAGCTGCTCAAGATAGGCACTGTCCAGGTTCAGACTGCTTTTCTCAGGCGTGGTATCGATAATCTGAACAGCGCCATAAACCTTCTTGTCCCTGAAGAAGAGGGGGAAACACAGGATCATGCTGCTTTTAACGGCAAGCGGTTCCTCCACCTCTTTGAAATGACGGCGGTCACTGCTGGTTTCGGCCACTGTCATTTTTTTGTTTTCAATGGTCCAGCCCACAATACTCGGGTGGCTTTCATCCAGGGAAACACCGATGATTTGATCACTCTCTTTGCCGGCTGCTTCAACACACTGATATGAGCCTTCCCGTTTTATCCAGATCGATCCGCGCTGAACGTTCTGAATCCGAAGCAAAGAGTTTAAAAATTTTTTTTGAAGTGTTTCAGGATTGAGCTCCTTAAAAAGCTCAAGGTTTGATCGATTCATGCCGCCTCCAGGCAAAAATGATTAAATATAACCATCATATTGAAATAAAAATACCGCACATGAAATAAAAACACAAGTCCTTTGGAGAATATTTTATTTTTTCCCGTCCATGCATAAAAAATATATTATTTCAATAACTTAAATATATAGCCTGCCGGGTTGGCACACAAATTGTAATCTATGTAAGCAAAGGCAACCATTGTGCCAGAGGAAAAAAATGAACATGGATAGGAGAAAAAAGATGGAACAAATTGTGATGATAGACAGCCTGGATACAGCCCGGTTTGCCTGCCCGGTCTGCCATCAGGAGAAGGTAATGCAGCTTTCCGCCTACAGGATCAAGCGCAGACAGACACGGGTAAAATGCAAATGCCGGTGCGGACATACCTATGGCGTTATCCTGGAGAAAACCATTGAGTCGATCCAGAAAACCCAGCTTCTGGGCACCTTTATTTCAAAAGGAAGCATGCGGTGCAGCGGAAAAATGATCATAAAAAAACTTAACAGCAAGGGCATCATGCTGAAAACCAATATTGAACAGAATATCCTGCCGGGATTGAAACTCTTTCTGGAGTTCGTCCTTGACGATGCCAAACAGTCGATTGTGAAAAAAGAAGTGGTGGTCAAAGCTAAAAAAGGCAAATACCTGAGTGCAGAATTTCTGTCTAATGAACATTATGATAATCTTGGGCCGTATCTGTTTTTCAACAAGCTTTACGTCTGAGCCGTAACTATTTGAGAATGCGTTGGGGATCAAAAGCGACTGTTGGACCGGTGCTGGAGAAGGGCCGTGATTTTTCACGGTCCTTCTCACATAAGCAAATAGGGATCCACATCCACCACAACCTTCACCCCGGAGGGAACCGTCACCTGCGGACCTGCCAGTAAAGTGGTCACCATATGGTTCAAACGTGCGGATGACCGCCCCTTTATCAAAATCTGCCACCTGAAACGAGACGATATCCGGCCAATAGGGGACTGAACCGGCCCCAGAATCTGGGTGGCGTCTTCTGAATCTGATCCGGCCCGGATGAACTGTTTTAAAAACCTTGCCGCCTTTTGTGCATAACCTGCCACCCTGCTCTTCTCTTTACCGGAAATCTTTAATTGAATCATTCTGGAAAACGGCGGATAATTCAATGCCCGCCTGAAAGGGGCTTCGTTTTGAAAAAACGCATCAATATCCTGATCCCTGGCCGCCTGAATGACAAAGTGGTCCGGGTTATAGGTCTGCATGACCACACGCCCGGGCACCTTTCCACGCCCGGCCCGGCCCGACACCTGAGCGAGAAGCTGAAACGTCCTTTCCCCGGCTCTGAAATCCGGAAGACTTAAGGAGAGATCGGCACAGACAACCCCCACCAGGGTGATGGATGGAAAATCATGCCCTTTGGCAAGCATCTGGGTGCCTACAATGATATCCACTGTCCGGTTCTGGATTTTCTTTAAAATCCTGACCAGACTGCCTTTTTTACGCGTGGTATCCTGGTCCATCCGAATCAGCCTGGCATCAGGAAAAAGCGTTTTCAACATGGCTTCAATTTTCTCCGTGCCAATACCCAGAGGCCTGATATTCGGAGACCCGCAATCCGGGCAGACACTGTCCACAGCTCTTTTATCATCACACAGGTGGCACCGGTATTCATTGTATCCCTTGTGCAGGGTCAGGGTAACGTCACAATAACGGCAGGAGAGAGTTTGCCCGCATTCCCGGCAGACCGGATAGGTGGCATACCCCCTGCGGTTGAGAAATATCAGGGCCTGTTCACCGGCTGTCATACAGCGGCTGATCTCTTTTGCCAGCACAGGGGTTATTATGCGGTCCATACCTTTAATATCCTTGTGCGCCTTGAGGTCCACAAGGGTAATCTCAGGCAGTGCGTGCCGGTTAATCCGATGGGTCAGCCGTATCTGATCAAAACGCTTGTCCATCACATTCTGGTACGATTGCAAAGAGGGTGTGGCCGATCCCAGGATGACCGGACATTTTTCAAATTTGGCCCTTACCACGGCCAGATCCCTGGCATTGTATCTCAGACCGTTTTCCTGTTTGTAGGAGGTATCAT
>CAZLNA010000281.1:0-3639 GCA_964560485.1 uncultured Desulfobacula sp.
GGGTACTCCGGATTGTCATAGGCATGGTCAATGCACCATTCGATACCGGCAACCAAATCGGATGTACTGATGCTGCCCGAACTATCTGAAACCTTGACCGCATAAAGCTTTGCATCCGGTGCCACCCCCCCGATGTAGTCGCCCGAAACCACCCGGTCCCCGGCGGCTATTCCGGCACACTGGGTGCCGTGGCCATTGTCATCCATAGGGTAAAAGCCGTTATCTCCAATACCATAACCGCCAATGACTTTCTGGTTTGGAAACCCACCATTACCCAATGCCGGGTGGGTATAGTCAATGCCCGTGTCAATGATCGCTACGGCAATCCCCTGCCCCGAATAGGTTGAACGTGCCACGGATGTATTCATGAGGGGAATGCCCTGTGCCGTATGAAGCTGGATCGGTTCATCCGGTTCCAGGAAAGCCACACCGGCCATCTGCTGAATGGCCGGGACCATTTTTTCTGGAATCTCGACCGCCAGCGCCGATGTATAAGAAAAGCGGCGCCTGACCCGGACAGAGGACAAATCGATATGTTTTAAAAATTGATCCTGTACAGATATTACCCGCTGCCTCCGCCCGGTCCTTGGGCTGTTAACTGCCGGCGTTTCTGATTGATCAAGGTGGATGATGACCCGCCGGAATCCATCGGATGGGCCTGGTGATTCAGTCTTGTGCTGGCGGTAGATGTCAATGACATTCAGACGTTCGGTCCTGTTCATCTCATCGGCAGACCCAGCAGCGGGATCAAAGATAGCAGCGGTTACCAGTATCAGAATTACAATCGTTTTTTTCACCATGGCCGGGGTATCCTTATAAATGAACTCATTTCATACCTGATACCCATTAGCTGGCGGTTAGAAACAGATGATTTTTAAACAATGACATTGACAATCTGACCGTTTTATATAAAAGCAGTTCCATGGATCCGGCACCTAAAAAATTCCTTTTCATCTTCCTGCCTGTCGCGGTGGTGATATATATCCTGCTTGAATTCGTACCCGAAGACATCTATCAGACAGTCAATCGATGGAGTGCCCTGGCACCCGTTCTGCTGCTTGAAACGGCCGGAATCCATGCAAAGCTGAATGGGATGCTGATCTCATACAGTGGATTTACGGTCCAGGTGGTGGGAGAATGTTCAGCCGTTTTCGTCAGTGTGCTTCCGCTGTCTTTCTTTCTGGCTTTTCCGGCCAGTATCGGACACCGGCTGGCCGGGATATTCATCGGCCTGCCCCTGCTGTTCGCATTCAATATTTTAAGAATTGCGTTTATATTTGTGGTTGGATGGTCTTTGCCGGAAATTTTCCCCTGGGTCCATCTCTATCTGGGTCAGGTGGTCATGATCCTTGCTGTCATCTGGATTTGCCTGGTATGGCTGAAGGTCGGAAAGGCGCAGTTGTCAGGGGAAAGTCCGGGTAAGTTCATTTTAACGGCACTTGGGGTATCCATTCTGCCGTTTGTCATGTGGGTCTGGTTGTGCGGTCCTTACACCCAGCTGGTTCTGAATATCTGCAAGTTCCTGCTGGAAACCGCCGGGTTCGGTGTACAACTGCCGACTGAACTGGAGATCTACCCGCACACGTTCATTTCATTTAACCTGATTATCATACTGAGCTGCGTTCTGGCTGGCCGAATGGTTAAAAAAAAATGGCCGGTCAAAACCATGATGACCGGCCTTGCTGTCATTACAGGCATGCATGTCCTATTTCAAATGCTGCCGATCCTTTTTTTTCAGCACCAGATCAAGCAGACCGGCTGGTTTATCAACGGTTTGATCGTGATTAACCAGTTTATCCTTCCCTTTGTATTCTGGTTCATCGCGATGTTCGGGGCCGAAAAATGGCTCAATAGAAGCACAGTGTCTGAGAAGTCAGGTCACGCCTGACTTAATGCACTGCCTCAGCCCTTTTTCTCACAATCACCTGGATCATCCTTGAGATTTTCAACATTTGCCCCAAAGGGTCGGGCAGTCACTTCATTTTTATCCGAGCAGATCAGCGTGGCAGCCAGTTCCGCCGCATCCGTGATGATCTCGCGGCAGTGGAGGGCATGGTCCCGGCAGAGCCACTGGTCTTTCCAGGGTTCGGCAATATCCCTGCAGCAGGTGGCCCCGTATTTGTCTTTGATAAAATTGGGAATCTGATTGAACAGCCGATAGAGCCCGGGATTGCCGTACAATTCCTTGGCCGCTTTCTTCATGGCGGCTTTCCGGTCTTCGCTCTCAGGGAGTTCTTCTCTGCCGTGGACAGCCCCCACAGCGAGGACCGCTCCGGTCACTGCACCGCAGGTATCCCCGAACAGGCCAACCCCGCCGCCGAATCCAGTGGCCAGTTTAAGCACTGATTTGGGAAGATTCGTATCCACATGGGCCAGGACCGCCTCCAGGACGCATTCGGCACAGTTATACCCTTTTGAAAAATTCTTCCGCGCCCGGCCCCTGACATCGGCGATGGTTTCTGGTGAGCATCCATTTAACGGTTCATTCTTCTGATCAGCCATACGATCCTCCCTCTGCTTGGATGGTTAAATTCCAGTTAGACTTGAAACCTGGATTCTTTTAAAATTGACATAATTTAAAATTAATGTAAATATGCGATTTTTTTATCAGGATTGACTCAGATAGAAGAGCAGGATATAACAAGAAATACAAAGGGTTCAGCCGGGTGCTGCCATGACAAAAAAACGCCTGGAAGAACCATGCAAGATATATGGATTGGAAAGGAGAATCCTTCATGCGTTTGCAAGACCGTTTAAACCAGAGAAAAACCAATTTTGAAAGCAGCGCCCCCCAGGAGGCCGTCAAAATCATGCACAGTGCGACCGACGCGCTGGTTCAGTCAGAGATCCTTGAACAGGCTCTGAAAAAAGGGCAGACGGCCCCTGCCTTCAGTTTGCCCGGGCCGGATGGCAAAGACCTGTCTTCCCGGGATCTTCTGAAAAAAGGGCCGCTGGTGATCCAGTTTTTCAGAGGGGGCTGGTGACCTTACTGCATGATGGAGCTGGAAGCTCTTTCTGCCTTGTACCCGGACATCAAACGGCTGGGCGCCACCCTGGTGGGCATCTCTCCCCAAACCACAGAATATTCTAAAGAAACCACAGAAAAGAACCATCTGACCTTCCCCATTCTCAGCGATACCGGCAATGAGACCGCAGACTTGTTCGGCCTTGTTTTCAAACTGCCGGACGATCTGAGCGGCCTGTACCGTAAATTTGACATCAACCTTGAAAAAGCCAACGGCAACACGGACTGGGAATTGCCCATGCCGGCCCGGTTTATCGTCGATCAGACCGGCACCATTGCCGACGCGAGGGTGTTTGCAGATTATACCGAGCGGGCTGAACCGCTTGAAATCATCGATATCCTCAAAACCATGAAACGCTGATCATTCGCGTTCCCTGTTCCGTTTTTTAAAAGACCAAAGGTTCGCACGGCCAGGCTGCATCGGCAGCTGGCCCCGCGAGCCTTTATTTTTTTGAGATCGATCATATTTCACCATCCGTACCCGATTCGTCTCTGACATCGCCTTGCATCAGACCGGGGCAGACGGGCTCTGCAAAAACCCATTTGCATGACCGCCCGGTTAATGTTAAAAGTTCTGGAGAAATTAAAAACTCTCGGCGGCCTCGCCGACTTTT
>CAZLNA010000282.1:0-3632 GCA_964560485.1 uncultured Desulfobacula sp.
TCCTTTTCCACTTCAGAATGCGGTGCATGGTCAGACGCGATAAGGTCGATGGTGTTGTCGCAGAGCCCTTCAATAACCGCCTGACGGTCAGCTTCGGACCGCAGGGGCGGGTTCATCTTGAAATGGGTGTCATATTCTCTGACATCTTCGTCCGCAAGGGTAAAGTAATGGGGGGCGGTTTCGCAGGTGACCCTTGCGCCTCTCTTTTTTGCCTGGCGGATGGCTTCAATGGATTCAGCCGTGCTGATATGACAGAAATGGACCCGGCCGCCGGTGAGTTCGCTCAAAGCGATATCCCTGACCACCATTACGCTTTCAGCCGCGTTTGGAATCCCGGGGATTCCCCAGAACGTCGACCATCTCCCTTCGTTCATGGCCCCATGGTTGGCCAGGCTCAGATCTTCCGCATGGACAAAAACCGGAAGGTCAAGACCATTGCAGTACTCAAGCGCCCTGCGCATGAGCTCGGCATTTTCAAGCGGCCGCCCGTCATCTGTGACTGCGACAGCACCGGCATTCTTCATATCATAAATTTCAGCCAGGGTTGTCCCTTCTGAACCGCTTGTGATGGCCCCGGCCGGAAACACTTTGGAATACCCGGCTTCCCGGGCACGATCAATAATAAACCGGGTAATCTGGGAGTTGTCATTCACCGGTTTGGTATTGGGCATGCAGCAGACAGCAGTGAACCCGCCTATTGCAGCTGCCTTAAGGCCGGTTTCAATGGTTTCCTTGTATTCGTGCCCCGGCTCCCGCAGGTGGACATGGATATCGAGCAGGCCCGGGGTTAAAATTTTATTGCGGCCGTCAATAACCCGGGCGTCGCTGCCGCCCGCCTGGCCGGGTTCAGCCACCTTGGCAATGATCGTATCCTCTACCAGGACATCCTTCGGCCCCATGATGTTGCCCGGATCAATGACCTGGGCACCTTTAATCAGAATCTGCATGCCTGCTGCCTCCTGCCACCAGGTAGAACAGGGCCATCCGCAGTGCAACACCATTGGTGACCTGTTCCAAAATAATCGAAGCACTTGAATCTGCCACATCACTGGCAATCTCAATCCCCCGGTTCATCGGGCCCGGGTGCATCACCAGTACATCTTCTTTTGCCAGCGCCAACCGGGTCCTGTTCAGCCCGAAAAGCGTGGCATATTCCCGTTCCGTGGGAAAAAGCGAGTTCCCCTGCCGTTCCTTTTGTATTCTGAGCATCATAATCACGTCTGCCCCGTCAATACAGGACTCAATGGATGGCTTGACACTGCATCCCAAAGGTTCAATCCCCGGGGGAATCATGGTTCCCGGCGCACAGACAGATACGCTGGCACCCATTTTTGAAAACCCGATAATATCAGACCGGGCCACTCTGGAGTGGGCAATATCACCGATGATGGCGATATTCAGCCCTTTGATCCGGCCTTTTTTTTCACGGACACTGAGCATATCGAGAAGGGCCTGGGACGGATGGGCGTGGATCCCGTCACCGGCATTGATCACAGAGGCATTCACCCGTTTGGCAATCAGGTGCGGTGCCCCTGATGAGGGGTGGCGCAGCACAATAACGTCCGGCCGCATGGCTTCGAGATTTTTTGCCGTATCAATCAATGTCTCGCCTTTGACAATGCTGGAAGAACTTTTAGAAATGGAAATACTGTCTGCAGACAGTCGCTTGGCAGCCGTATCAAAAGAAAGTTTGGTCCGGGTTGACGGCTCCTGAAAAAAAAGCACGATGGTCTTGCCCCTGAGGGTCGGCACTTTTTTCACCGGCCGCTCTGATATTTCACGCATCCCCTGTGCCGTATCGAGTATCATGGTGATCTCTTCAGGCGACAGAGAATGGATATCCAGAATATCTTTTCTTTCAAACCGCATCATTGACTTCCTATTTTATAATGTCACCGATCCTGTCCCACCGTATTCCGAACCGGTCACGGTTCCAGGACCAGTAGATGATAAATGCCTTGCCCTTTATGGCAGTGACGTCCACATACCCCCAGAACCGGCTGTCGTGACTGTTGTCCCGGTTGTCACCCATGACAAACAATTTTCCGCCAGGAACTGTAATCTTGGGCATGTTGTCCCGTGTGGTCATGCTCAGCGGCAGCATATGACGATCCCTGTAATTGGCATAGGGTTCATTTTCAACGCGCCTTTCATTGACATACAATTGTTTGTTGATGATTTCAACCGTATCCCCCTGTGTGGCCACCACCCGTTTAATAAAATCCTTGGTAGGGTCTTCCGGATACTTGAACACCACAATATCACCTTTTACCGGCTCCCTGAACGGAATCAGAACCGTTCCATTGGTAAATGGAATTTTCACGCCGTAAATAAACTTGTTCACAAGAATCTGATCGCCGATCTGAAGGGTTTCCAGCATTGAGCCGGACGGGATCTTGAACGCCTGGACAATAAACGTCCGGATAAACATGGCAATGATGATGGCGATGATGATGGCCTCGGTATTTTCCCGCAAAGACCCCTTGTTTTTTTTCTGCGTCATGACGTTTCCTTGATAACCTGTCTTTAATGGAACATGTGTACTGGCTGCGTTAAGAAAAACTTGGCCTTTAAAATGGACTGTTTGAGAATATCTGCTATTTTCCGGGCTTTGACCATGCTGGACAGGGGCACAGTGGCGACTTCTTTGCCCTTGATGGTAATGGTGCCGCTTTTGAGTTCCTTGTATGACACCTGGCCGTAGGTTTCGCTGATTCCCTGGGGATAATCATACCCGTAATCAACGATCTGGGTAAAGAGCTGTTCGTCAGAAACACTGGTATATTTTAAAATTTCTTCGTTTAAAATGGGAATGGGGATGCCCAGGCCCACGGAAAGTGATACACCATAGCCGCGAATACTCTGCCCCACCAGCCAGTCCGGCGACATCTCCTTTAGGTTCCCGTTCACGCTGAGTGTTCCGGAAGGTGTCAGCGGAACGCCGTTGAGCCCTCTTTCCACATCGCTTTTATGCTGGGTGCCGGTCCAGGTGACATATCCCTGGGCACCGCCCAGGAAAATACGGGTGCCCACGCCAATGGTTTTCAAATACGGATCATTGAAGAGCGGGCTTAATTCGCCGGATGTTGAATAATTGGCATTTCCCATCCGCGGTTTCAAGGTTCCCATATACGTATACTTGATCTGATCAGACCGGTTGATGGCACAATTATAGTTCTGGTATGCATTCCGCGGATTGCAGAGCATGGCATTGGGCAGATCCTTTAACGTGACCACCTTTTCGATCTTCCGGTTCGGATAACAGTCGGTGCCATAGCTTTCTGCGGTAATGGTCACCTGCTTTCCTGCCACAAGATCCTGGATCACATGGCCGCCGCCATAATTGAACTCGCCCGGGTGGTGTTTGTTCAGCGGGTCATCCTCACTGGTCTGTGTAGCCCCGATATAGCAGTCTACTGCAGCAATTCCAGAATATGCCGGGACATTGTTAAACCAGGTTTTGGTGGTCCTGACCAGGGGTTTGGACTGTCCGATATTGATGAACGCGCCAGAAGAGCACATGGGCGCAAAGGTGCCTGTGGTAACCACATCGACTTTTTGGGCAGCTTCAACCACGCCGTCTTTTTTGGCGATGTCAATCACCTCTTCAGCAGTGACCACCACTCCATTGC
>CAZLNA010000283.1:0-3606 GCA_964560485.1 uncultured Desulfobacula sp.
CCCGAAAGATATCCGCCCGCCATGGCCAGGCATTCCGGATCCAGGTATTGCTCTGCACAGGCTTCAAAAAGAAGGGAGCATGCGGATGGGAATTCATCGTCCGCATCGTTGAACAAGACTAAAACAGGTACCCGCGGAAGGGCATCAAAGCAGAAGGCCAGGTCATACCCACTGTCAAGGTCGGCAGGATATCCCCCGAGTTTTTGTCCTGCGGTTTTCAGGCCATCGGTGTTCCCTGAAAAATGAACAGCAATGGGGCGTTCGATATCATTTGCAAAATAGGTCGTCAACGGTCCGGAATCCTTCAGATCTCTGAAAGAGGCCCATTGCCGGTTGCCCGGGCGGATATCCGGGCACATATAAAGATATTTGAAAAGAATGATGGATATATACAGGGCGGGCCGGTTCCCATCCGGGGCAGTGACTCCGTCTGCCGAAACCGCGTAGGGCCTTTTAAACAGCGGAATAACGACACCATTATCTTCAAGGTGAACACCTAGGTTTGCCTCAAGAGATTTAAAATCAATGGTATTAAACCGGGACAGGTAATACTGGTAAGTTTTTTCGTATACATCATTCATGGGTTCCCTCCTTTTCTCAGGATTGTATTTGTCTGTCAAAACTATAAACAAAATAAAAAAAGTTCATCGCCCATTTGGGGGGTTTTTCCTGATTGTCCTTGTTTTTTTTCAGATTTGTGAATAATGAAATGATCAACCCGGATATTTCACGAACAGATTTCCCTCAAATTGTCATTAAATATCCGGGTTGAAAACAGGAGAAGAGGTCTGATGTTTATCAAAAAGTATTCGAATTTTCGCTGCATTATTGCATTTCCCATCGACCCGTCATCGGATTCGGCAGGCATTGATCAGTCCAGTGCTAAAATATGGTCAGCCTCTTTCAGGCTGGACCGGGATGTCAGTTCACTCTTCCCATTTATCAATGCTGAACTGGACGATGCCCTTTATTATGACAATCCGGCACATGTCAGGTTCCTGTTTGACGGATTCCGCTGCTTTTTACACCCTGACACAGTTGCCGTCCATTTCTTTGAAAGCCGGGCAGCGGCAGAAGAGTTTATACCCGGGTTCATCGGTTTTTTAAACGCTGTCCATGACCGCAGAAAGGATATCAGGCCGAATCACAATCAAATCAGGCAGATTCCTGTCACCGATATTCTGAAAATTCTCCCAAAAGACAATTGCAGGAAATGCGGCTATCCGACCTGCATGGCATTTGCTTCGGATATGGCCAGAGGCAGGGCTATTGCCGGCAAATGCCCCGGCCTTGCATCGCCGGCCTTTGAAACGGCGCAGTTCCCTGTTCTTGACAGCAACCAGGATCTCATCGATTCGGTCAGCCTGCCCATCAGTACTGCGGGGATGAAAGTCCAGATCAAATCCTTGCAGGATCGTATCGCCGAACTTGAAAAAACCGCTGCAGATCCTGGCACCGGCCGGACCACAGCAAGAGCTTCGGAACAGTTAGAAGCAGCTCATTTCAATCTCACGCACCGGGAAATAGAGATCCTTGAGCGAATTGCAAAAGGGGATACCAACAACGAAATATCCGGGCATCTTTTTATCAGCCCCCATACGGTGAAGAGTCACATGATCAATATTTTTAATAAACTGGGGGTCAACGACAGAACCCAGGCAGCAGTCCTGGCAACACAGCACGGCATCATCTACCCGGATATTTTATAACCTGAAGGTCAGAAATCGGATCGATTTTGCTTGAGCTGAAAAACCTCAGGCCGTTATTCATGGAATTAAAACCGGATCAGCAGTTCCCCATTCTGGTAAAAAGAAACCGGGCCGTCCTGTGAAATGCCGATGGAGAGGCCGTAATAGGAAGACGCGATGGCTGCCTGGCTCCGCCCGCCGCCCTGGCTGTTTTTTTGGGCGGCCGGGGTGAGATCAATGATGTCCCCGCAGCTGATCACCATGCCTTTTTTTGAAATGGCGGTCAGGCCGTCCGAGGCCAGGATGCCTAAAAGGGCGTCCGTGGCTTTGAGGTCTTCAATTCCGGCGGATTGGATGGACTGGCGCAGCATGCTTCCAAGCGGTGTATCATCAATTTTCCCGATCGGGGGGGGAAGCCGGGTTTCATCGTCCGGGATTAAAATCACTGATCCGAATCTTTGTTCAGACAGGGAAAAGACAATGCTGACAAACAGATCGGTCAGGCGCTGTTCAAAACCGAATTGTCTGAGCAGGTCGAAAATCAGGGTCCGGTCCCTGAGAAACCAGTGGTTTTTGGACCATTTCAACTGGCAGCCCTTTCCCGGGATAACGAATACTTCATCTTTCAGGCCCACAAAAGAGATCCAGCTGGTACCGGGCATGCTGCCGAGGATATCCGTGAGGTGACGGTTGCCGATCCGGTCGATCAGGGAAAATGTACCGGGGCTGGCCAGGCGGAGCACGCCGAGCACGTTCTGTTCGTCATCAATGAGGAAAAAGCTGTTTCTGCCGTCCACGTAACGGTAGGAGGCGGGGGTATCAAAAAATGAATAGTTCAGCTTTGTTTTTTCTTCAAATTCGTAAAAGTTAAAACTGCTCTGCCGGATCTGTTCTTTGAACGCAGCCGGCTGGTCGGTATAGACAAAGCCGGACGTGCATTTCTGGTTTTCATACCGCCTGAACGTCAGGTCCTGAAGAGATGCCGTGATGCTGATGGTGCTCCACAACGACCGTGACGGGTCTTTTTCCAGGAATTTGGCAATCAGCAGGTCGCCAAAAGAAATCCGGCTTGAAAACTTCAGGGAGAATCCCAGGAACTCCCTGGAATGAATATCGTTCAGGTTTCGCAGAAGTGATGGGATGGTTTCGATCATCCGCTGTTCCTGGGAAGAAAACGGAATCTTTTTTCGCTGTATCCTGAAAAAGATTTTCTGTTCAAGAATATCGACGAACCAGATGAAAAACAGGCTGTCGTCCACACGGATGAGTCCGTTTTCTTTCCGGGTCTGGGTTTCGCGCAGTCCCGGCAGGCCGGCATCGTCAAACGGCTCAACCGCCGCGATTACCTCTGCACAGGGGATCATCTGCGAAATGGAAAGTTTAAACCCGTCTATGATTTGCTGTTTGATCATGGGTGCTTTTTCTGTAGAATTCGGCCTCAGCCATACAGACAGAGGCCGGGCCCGTTGAAAGTCTTTTTTTATGCAATAATTGACCTTATGACAGTTTTTTTGATCCTGTCAAGTGAATCTGCCAACCCCGGATGCAGGGCATCATTGATGAAAATCTGGTCAGAACGCAGCCGTCATTCTGAATCTGATCATTTCGTCTTTGAAATTTACATGAATCAACGTCTATATTGAATTTTCAGGGGCAGGAAAAGAAATATCATATTTTACAATGATTGAACCCTGTTCCCGGGAGAAGAAAACTATAACAGAAACGATGGAAAGAATTTATTTTTGGTGGATTATATTTTGAGCAGACAGCAGCATACCTCTCTGATGCTCGCACTGTCATCCACATAAGAGACGATTTCTGTTGCGTTATATATCTAAAGCCGTCCCGGCTTTTTTAATGTTGGGGTTTTCTTGACAACGGTGGCCGGGTTTCCTAAGCTCAAAGATAGATTATAAAT
>CAZLNA010000284.1:0-3596 GCA_964560485.1 uncultured Desulfobacula sp.
ATAGCACACCCATGGCAGTGACAACAACCTCTTTGGCAACAATTTCAAGCACCGGGCCTGCGTCGCGCCAGCGACTTGGTCTTCAGTATGCAGACAGATCTTAACCCTTTATTTTCAAAGTGTTATGATTCAGCGTTTTTTATCTTTTACATCTTCAACCAGAATATTGGCCGCCTCTTCGACCCTCAGTGTCAGGTGATATCCTTTGACCACCAGTTCAAGCGGATCCCTCAGCGGTGCATATTTTTGAACATATACGGTTGATCCCCGGTTGATCCCCATTTCAAGCAGCCGCCGGCGCAACACACCTTCGCCGCAGACTTTCCGGATAGTCCCCTCCTGGCCGGCTTTCATCTCACTTAAACTTATGGGCCGGCCGGGCGCACCCTCTGCAACGGTGTCGCCGAGAACATCACGTGTCTCATCATAGCGCTTGACCTTGATTTTTTCAGCCATGCCCCGGCCGAGCACAAGACGGTTGTGACCTCTTGAAATAACCATTTGTCCGCCAAAGCCGCTGGAAACCACTTCAATCAGGTCACCGACCTTCAATCCCATGGACGTGAGCCGGCCCTGTAATTTTTCACCGGCTTTTACGCCTTTGATGATCAGCTTTTCCCCTTGTTTTACTTTATTCAGCGGTACCAGGGTGTCCCTGTCTTTGATACACTTGGCGCAGATACCATATATTTCCATTTTATGCTGAAGCATATGAAACCCATAAGCATCTGCCAGCCGCAACTGCTGTTTTTCCAGGGCTTCATCCTTGAATTCAAGGATATCCTTGCATTTGGTGCAGACCATGTGGTCATGGTGGAGTCCCAGATGACGGTGTTCATAACGGGTCTCTTCACCCTGGAAATCAATTTTATCGGCAAATCCGAACCGGCAGAGCAGTTCCATGCTGCTCAACACAAAACCCGGATCCAGCGTTACCTGGTCTCTGGCGAGCTGATTAATGATATCTTTAATGGTGACATGGTGTTCAAGTTTCAAAAAAGCGTCCAAAACCTTGAGCCTGAGGTCGAACTGGTCAACGCCCTGCTGCTCGAACAGCCGTATGAATTGTTTTTTTTCCCGCTCGTGCGTATTGCTCATCACCGTATTCTCCATAAAAAATAACAGTCTAACCTATTATATGCGGCCGGGCCTTGTCAAGCTGAGCACTGACGAACTCACCCTGAATATCGGTCTGGAATGGCTGGGGCAATCCATTGTAGGGCCAGGACAAACCATGGAGACGGCTTTTGCCGTCCTGAAAAACATGGCTGAGCAGATTATCTGGGCCAGCAGTCGTCGATACACGGGCAAACCGCCCTGGCGGTGCCTGCCCAGTCTATTCTGAAAAGAATTATCGCTTGACCCATCCTGAAAGATCTGTTCTAATTTTTATAACCTTTTCAAACGTGCTGACCCGCTTGTTTGCCTGAATACAAAATTGGGGACTCATTGATATCCTGATTGCTGATAAAATAAAATACCGTTTGATCGCTTCATGCCTGCTGATCATCCTGTTTCCCATCTTCGGAGCAAATACCTTTGCTGACACAAAAACAATCAGGGTCGGGATCTATGACAATCCGCCCAAGCTGTTCCTGGATGAAAAAAAACAGCCCAAAGGCATCTTTCCAGGGCTGCTGAATGCCATTGCTGAAAAAGAAGGCTGGCGCTTAAAATTTATACCCGTCACCTTTAAACAGGGTCTTAAACAGATCGAAGAGGGAACGCTTGATATTATGCAGGATGTGGCCTGGTCAGAAAAGCGCAGCCAGATGTTCGATTTTAACCAGGAAACGGTCATGGTCAGCTGGGGAAGAGTTTACCAGCGCAAGGGGATGATGATCAACACCCTGATAGACCTGAAAGGCAAACGTATCGCCTGCATGGACGGTGGAATATACAGCCAGGGGCCTGACGGGCTTGTGACATTGATAAACAAATTTGAAATCGATGCCGCCTTTATCCCGATGAGCGGTTACCAGCAGGTTCTTGAGGCCGTCAGTCAAGGCAATGCCGATGCCGGCGTAGTGAACCGGCTGTACGGCAAACTGAACAAAAGCAAATATGAGATTGAGAACACCCCTATATTGATTTCCCCCATCTCCATCCGTCTGGCATTCAGCAGACACAACCCAGGGACACCGGAGCTGATCCGGATCATTGACGCCCACCTGCGCAGAATGAAAAAAGATGATGATTCTGTCTACTATCAACTCATTGACCAATACATCCGTTCGCCTAAAACCAGTATCCCGCCCTTGATCAGGCACTGGCTGATGGCACTGGCCGGTTTCTGCGTTTTCTTTGCTGCCCTGTGGATCCTTTCCAGCTGGCAGGTCAGAAAAAAAACAGCCCAGCTCAGAAAGAGGGATCATGAACTCAAAGAAAGCGAAACTAAATTTCGAGCCATTTTTGAATCACTCCAGGATGTATATTTCAACACCGCCCTGAACGGTGAAATCATTACGGTCAGCCCGTCAATAGAAACCGTTTTGGGGTTCAGCCCTGAACAGGTCATCGGCAGAAAAGTCATTAATGCCTATCGCAACCTTGAAGACCGGGACACGTTTATCCAATACCTGCTCGATCAGAAAAAAGCCAGGGACTATGAAATTCTATTAAGAAACAGGGACGGCAATCCCTGCTGGGTTTCTATTAATGCCGACCTTACCCTGGATGCGGATGGGAATCCCACAGGTGTTGCTGGAACGCTCCGGGACATCAACCGCAGAAAACAAACTGAATTTAAATTGATGCGGCGCGAGGAAAGGTTCAGGGAAATGGCCAGGCTTCTCCCCTGCGGCATTGTCGAAATGGATCTTGAACTTAATATTATTTACGCAAATGAGACCGGTCTTGATATGTTCGGCTATACTCAGGAGGACCTGGCCCATGGTATCAACTGCAAGAAGGTTGTTCATCCCGATCACCTGGAAGATATCCGGGAAAGGGTGGAAAACCACCTGAAAAACCGATTCTCCCCCCCGGCCGAGTTTAGGGTCCATAAAAAAGACGGCACGCTCCTGACCATCCTCTGGAATTCAACACCTATTTTCAATCAAAAAGAACCTGTGGGGTTCAGGGGCAGCATCGTCGATCTGACCGAAACAAAACAATTGCAAAAAGAACTGATCAAAACACAGAAACTTGAATCAACCGGCATCCTTGCCGGCGGTATTGCTCATGATTTCAACAACATTCTGCTCGGACTGTTCGGCAACCTATCCCTGGCCAAGAGGGAGCTTTCGTCAACAGACAAAGCCTTCATGCTCGTTGAAGAGGCGGAAAAATCAATGTCCAGGGCCCAGCACCTCACCAACCAGCTGCTGACCTTTGCCAAAGGCGGCGACCCTGTAAGAAAGGATATCCCTCTGGATCAGCTGGTTCGGGAGACAGCCCTTTTTCACCTGGCCGGCAGCAACATTAAAATTGTTTTGGAAAAACCGCCCTCCCTTTGGCGGATCCGTGCTGATAAGGGCCAGATCAGCCAGGTGATTGCCAATCTGGTCATCAATGCGCGCCAGGCCATGCCCAATGGCGGAAACTTGAATATCAGCCTTGAAAACACAGTAATCTCTGAACAGGATTTTTCCAGT
>CAZLNA010000285.1:0-252 GCA_964560485.1 uncultured Desulfobacula sp.
GCCTGAACTGCTGTCTTTGCTCAGGGGTTGCATTGTTTAGACGCTCTCTGATTTTTCCACGAATCTGCTGCCGTGTTTCCGGTGTCGTTTGCAAAAACCGTTCCCGGGCTTTCCGGCGCTGTTCCGGGCTGGCACTCCCCCAGCGTTCTTTTAGCTGCTCCTGTTGTTCCGCAGAGAGTTTTTCAAGTCGTTCTTTGCGTTTGTGCTGTGGCGCAGGTGACTGACTCTTAATTCGCTCCCTCAGGGTCTGCC
>CAZLNA010000285.1:262-3588 GCA_964560485.1 uncultured Desulfobacula sp.
TTTTCCAGACGGCTTCGCAATTTGAGACGCTGTTTTGGTGTCATGGATCTCAACCGTTGAAATATTTTCCGGCGCTGCTCCCTGGGCAGTTGCATGAACTTTTCTCGAAGCTCTTTACGGACATTTTCCGGCTGACGCTTGAGTGTTTCATGAGCACTTTTGAGTTCTTTTTTCTGGTTATCCGTTAACTGGTTATACTGGCGGAACCCTTGCTGGATCTGTTCTTTTTTCTCTTCTGAAAAGCTGTCCCAGAGCTGAATTCTTTTTTTAAGCGCTTTTCGTTCTTCCGGCGACATTTTCAACCACTTCTCACTTCCCCTTGCAAGTTCTTTCTGCCGATCCAGGGTTAGTGTTTCCCATTGCGCTTTGTATTTTGACAACAGACGTTTCTGAGAGGTGGAAAGATCAGACCAGGACATGGCCGAAGACGTGTTGCATACAACAAGAATGCAAAATGCGGTCAGAAATAATACAAAAACCACTCTTCGGACGGACTCAGGAATATGAGCCTCATGAATATTCGATATGATGGTTTTTTGTTTCATCATCAGGATCCTGCTGTTTCCTCTGCAACATCAGCCAGCCAGGCATAAAACTCTATATTTTCATAAAATTCCAGGTTCTCTTCAGAAGAAAGCATTTCAACAACAGCAATCGCCTCAGGGTCAATTTTCAGGGAAGGCGCTTTAAACACACCGGTCAGAACCACCACCAGTGCCAGTGATGCAGCGACCGCTGCCAGAGGGCCGCGCCAGGCGCCCCATCGGTCTCCGGTCTGCCAGACATTCACCTGCTGCACTCTGGAAGGTCCTTTGGATGCTTCCTGAACCGCCCTCTTTCTGGCTGCGGCAATTTTGTTTCTGACACCCGGCTCAATCTGTTCGCAACTTTGGTCGAGCACCGACACAATGGTTTTTGTGATTTTTTCTTTTTCAGTCATGGCCATATTCCTTCAAGTTTTTCCCGCAACCTGGCTGTGGCCCGGGAATAATGCGTTTTCACAGAGCCCTGAGAACACCCCATGGCAACAGCGGTTTCCTGAACAGTGAGTCCCTCCCAGGCCCTGAGCAGAAATGCCTGCTGCTGCCTGGGAGGGAGTTGTTTAAGTTCAAGATCAAGGGTCTGGATTGCCTGGTGTGAAGACATCTGTTCAGCTGTATTCAGGTAATTCGGGTCTTTAATCCCGTTCAGCGCCTCTCTGGGCTCTTCCGGAGACTCTTTTTTAAAACCGGGCAGGACTGTCACGAACAGATGTCTGAACCGATCCCGGCGGAACCAGTCCCGGATTTTATTTTGAACAATCCGGTAAAAGAGCGGCTTCCACTCTTCTTGAGGCTTATCTGCATATTTCAGGACAAATTTCATCATAGCATCCTGCAGCAGATCCAGGGCATCCTCCTCATTTCCGATAGCGATCTGTATCATACGGAACGCTCTGGTTTCAACTGATTTAAGAAACGCATCCATCCGGTTGTCTATTCAGCCCTCACTTGATACATATGGCGGTCAATCAATCAGTGTTTACCAGCGGTTGTTGATCCGGTTGCCTTTTCTGTCCAGACGCCGGTCGATCCGGTTGCCTCTCCGGTCCATCCGGCTGTCAATCCTGTGGCCTTTTCTGTCTAGGCGCCGATCAATACGATTGCCCTTTCGATCCAGATGACCTGCCAGAGCTTCCCTGCCGTTTTCTGCAGCCCGGTCGGCCCGTCGGTCCAGCCTATTATTAATCCGATCTCCTTTGCGGTCAAGCCGATTTTCTATCCGGTCCCCTCTTCGGTCCATCCGGTTTTCAATCCGGTCGCCTTTCCGGTCAAGATACCGCTCTGCCCGATCCCCTGCATCTGCAAACGCGGCTGTCCCGGCAAAGATAAAGGAAACCATGACACCCAGTCCAATCATCCATTTGGTTGTTTTAAGTATTTTCTGCATTTTCTTCTCCTTTTTGGTTTTAAATGTTGCCTGCCTGCTCATTAAAACGAACCAGATCGTTTTTGGTTGACAAAAATTTCAAATCCTTCAAAAAACTTTTCTTGTTTTTGATACTCCTGATTGCTACAACCGTAACGCAAATGACCCATACAAGCCGACACCCCTTTATTTGAGACGCACCTGTGCTGAAAACAACCCATCAATATTTTTTCACCGACGTGACCCGGCTGGATACCGTCCCCCTTGAAAGCATAGACCTGGTACTCACCTCGCCACCCTACCCCATGATTGAAATGTGGGATGACTGTTTTGGATTTCAGAACAAAGCGATCCAAGAGTCTTTGTTGTCCGATCCCAGCCTTGCTTTTGAACAGATGCACGATCTTTTGGACACGGTCTGGCAAAAGGTTGACGCTCTGCTGAAACCCGGCGGTTTTGTCTGCATCAATATTGGCGATGCCACCAGAACCGTCGATCAATTCGCTGTCTATCCCAATCACTCAAGAATCATGATGACATTGATGGATCTGGGGCTCACCCTGCTGCCGGAAATCATCTGGCGAAAACAGAGCAATGCACCCAACAAATATTTAGGCTCGGGCATGCTGCCGGCCGGTGCATATGTGACCCAGGAGCATGAGTATATTCTGATTGCCAGAAAAGGGGGGAAACGGCAGTTTAGTGGCTCTGCAGAAAAAAAAGCCCGGCGGCAGAGTGCCATGTTCTGGGAAGAGCGCAACCGCTATTTTTCTGACATCTGGTTTGACATCAAAGGCCGGCGCCAGAACATGAAAGACCGGTCAACCGGTTCAGCAGCAGGGATTGCGCCGCGTTCAAGAAATGCAGCCTTTCCGTTTGAACTGGCCTACCGGCTGATCAATATGTATTCGGTTAAAGGCGATACCGTGTTTGACCCCTTTCTGGGAACCGGCACCACCATGGCTGCCGCCATCACAGCCTGCCGGAACAGCATCGGCTGTGAAATCGATCCGGGCTTTGAACCCGGCATACTCGAGCGTATGACATCCCTCAGAAAGGAAGCCAACGCCCGGATCATGGAACGGCTGACCGCCCATGCCGCGTTTATAAAGGAGCGGGAACGGCTGGGAAAACCAGCCGGCCATGTGAATCATCCGTACGGTTTTGCCGTGGTGACAGGTCAGGAAACCGATCTGATTATAAATGAGTTAACTGCTGTTACCCCGACAGCCCCGCATGGCGTTGAAGTCGCCTATTCATCGGTTCCCCAGCAGATAATCATCTAAAATACCTGCCAGACGGTCAAGGCAGCCCGAATAAAAGTGATCGCAGCCTTTAATGACTTCAAATTCCGGTTGGATCTGCCATTTCTCGAACAGATCCTGAATCATTCCGGGCGGGGCAATTTCATCAGCCTG
>CAZLNA010000286.1:0-3555 GCA_964560485.1 uncultured Desulfobacula sp.
AAAAAAAGGGGTTGGCCTTAATTCAAGGCTGAGGAAAAATTCAACCGGAGTAATAGAGTGAATATTTCGAGGATTTAATTTTTTCGAAAACACAGAAGTTCGGTCAAAAAACTTTTTTTTAGATGGCTTCTAATTTCCAGGGGGGGAATCATGGAAACGTTTTTCGCATCAGCAGAGCGCCTGGACCGGCACGAACTGGCCATTGAAATTGATCTTGTCAACCAGCACCCGATCATGTCCGGCCTGCTCCACTCAGTGGGAGGGCTGCTGGCTGTGGCGGACGAGCACCGTCAGATCGTGGCGCTCAATGATTCTTTTTTAAAAATGATCGGCATCCGCAATCCGGAAAAAGTGCTTGGCTTACGTCTGGGAGAAGTGCTGAACTGTGATTATGCCAAGGAAGCCCCTGCCGGCTGCGGCACCACTAAATACTGCTCCAGCTGCGGCGCAGCCATTGCCATGGTGACCAGCCTCGGCAGCAACACCCCTGCTGAAAGAATCTGCCATCTATCTGCGAACCGGAATGAGTCCCGGCTCGACCTTGCCCTGATGGTCCGGTCACAACCGATTGATATCGACCAGAAACGCTTTCTGCTCCTTTTCCTCCAGGACATCACCCAGCAGCAGAACCGGTCTGTGCTGGAGCGCAGCTTTTTTCATGATATCTCAAACCTGGTGACCATGCTGCTGGGCGCCAGTGAACTGATGGCAGAAGAACATCCCGCATCTGACCTGGCACAGTCCATTTACCAGGCGGCGTCAAGGTTAAGCAAGGAGGTGGCCATTCAGCGCCACCTGACCCGCGGGGAGACTGCCCTTTACCAGACTGCCTGGCAGAATGTCCCGCTGCGCCGGATCGTTACAGAGCTCTCCCAGTTTTTTTTAAATCACCCGGCTGCATCCCGGAAAAACGTAAACTTTCCAAAAGATCTGCCAGAACTTTCCATCACCACAGATCCCAGTCTTATTCAGCGGATTTTAAGCAATATGGTCCTCAATGCCCTTGAAGCATCACCGGAGAACGGCGCAGTAAAATTATGGGTCGTTGATAACGGCAGTGAACTTTGTTTCAGGGTCTGGAATCAAGGCGAGATTCCAGATGCGGTGGCTCAGCGGATCTTTCAGCGCAACTTCAGTACAAAAAGCAGCACTGGCAGAGGAATCGGCACATTTTCAATGAAGCTGTTCGGCGAAAAAATCCTGGGCGGTAAAGTCAGTTTTGACACCTCCCGGACGGACGGCACCACCTTTACCTATGCCGTGCCCAGATAGAACGGCAGCCGCAGACCCTCTGGCCGGAAAACAGCGTCGAACCGGCCGGCAGGCCGTTATCCTGCTGCACGGTCTTGCCCGGAGCCCGGTGTCCATGGGATTATTAAGGCGTTTTCTGAACCATAAAGGCTATCACACCCTTAACCCGGGATATGCGTCCAGGAGTGCATCGATTGAGCAGCTTGGCAGGGCGGTCATCCCAGAGGCAGTGGACGCCTGCCGGTCATCCAATGCCGGCACCATCCATTTTGTCACCCATTCCATGGGCGCCATCCTGGTCCGGTGGTATTTAAAGCACCACCCAATGGCGGATCTTGGGCGGGTGGTCATGCTCAGCCCGCCCAACCAGGGCAGTGAACTGGTCGACCGGCTCAAACAGTTTACATTCTTCCATTGGCTGAACGGGCCGGCAGGACAGCAGCTTGGCACGGACAGCAAAAGCCTGCCGCAGCGCCTGGGTCCGGTGGACTATGAGGCAGGGATTATCACCGGTGACAGGTCAGTCAATCCAATGCTCTCCCGTCTGCTTCCCGGCAAGAACGATGGAAAGGTCTCTGTGGAGAGGACAAAAGTGGAAGGCATGACAGATTTCAAGGTGCTCCACCTGCCCCATCCGCTGATCATGTATAGTCCCACGGTGTTTCAGCAGATCCATAGTTTTCTCAGCCAGGGCAGATTTTTCTGATTTCATGGTTAACACTTATTAAAAGTGTCCGATAAATAAAGTATCTGAATCTATAACCGTCAATGGTGTTATCAAACTTACAAAGGAGAAAAAGATGGATGTTGAGAAAATTATGGAGACCCTGACCCTCTTGGCCACTGAATATTCAGTAAAACTGATCGGTGCATTACTGGTCTTTCTCATCGGAAAATGGATCGCCCGCAGATTAACCTCCCTGGTCATCAAGCTGATGGAAAAAAGCAATGTGGACGGCACCCTGACCCGATTTTTAGACAGTGTCTTTTACTATACCCTCATGGTGGTGGTGATCATAGCAGCCGCCGGTCAACTCGGCATCAACACCACCTCATTTCTCACCATTGTCGGCGCTGCCGGTCTGGCTGTGGGCTTAGCGCTCAAAGACTCTCTGGCCAACTTTGCCTCCGGTGTCATGCTGGTGCTTTTCAGGCCTTACCGGGTGGGTGATTTCATCAATGCCGGCGGGGTCACCGGCAATGTGGTTGAAATTGCCCTGTTCAATACCACGCTGAATACCCCGGACAACCAGAAAGTGATTATTCCCAATTCTAAAATTACCAGCGATGTGATCACCAATGTGACGGCCAATCCGACCCGCCGGGTCGATCTGGTCATCGGCATCGGGTATGACGATGATATCAAAAAGGCCAAAACCCTTCTGGAAGCCATCCTCAAAGAAGAGGAACGGATCCTGGACACGCCCGCTCCTCAGATTGCCGTGTCAGAGCTTGCCGACTCCAGTGTCAACTTTGTGGTGCGGCCATGGGTGAAAACCGGCGATTACTGGAATGTCTATTTTGATCTGACCGAAACCATCAAACTCAAATTTGACGAAAACCACATCAGTATTCCCTACCCGCAGCGGGATGTGCACCTTTTCAGTGAAACCCCTGCAGCCTGATCTTTTTTGCCTTTTACCAAAGGTTTCGCCGCTGCCGGCATCAGTTCTGGAGACCGGCAGCGGTGTTCTGTAAAATCAGTCCAGTATTCGAATATTTCAGTTTGTAACCGGATCATACGATATATAGAATAAGGGGAACGGATAAGACAAAGGACATCAGGTGAAAGGTGACGGTATGGAAGACATATCAAAAATCAATCAGACAACACCTGTCCCTCCTGATAAACAGGGGAATGCCCGGACCCGGCGTAAAAAAGGCAAAAAAAGAAAACCGGTCCGCGAGGCTAAAAAATACCTGCAGCAGTTAACCCGGATTGTGGAAGATACCCACAAAGAGCTTGAAAGCAGAGGATCCCCTGTCCGGCTCTGCATCTATCAGGACGGAGACGACATCTATATCGACATTGTCACCATCGGCATGAACGGAAAGATTGACCAGGTCTTCAGGCATGATATCTCCCATGAACAGCTTGAAAGCCTTGTCGCGCAGATCAAAAGCGGTACCGGCCTGATCCTCGACGCAGACGCCTGATTCCGGGCACTTCTAAATCAATTTTAAAAAAACATTTACAAAATTGTTTCCTGGATTAGAATAACATATTGCCCTTCCAACATTCTAACGGATACAGGAGAGTTGATCATGAGCGAAAAAGCATTCCAGGACTATTATCCCGATGAC
>CAZLNA010000287.1:0-3553 GCA_964560485.1 uncultured Desulfobacula sp.
AATTCAAGGGTGAGGCTTGCAGCCGGTAACTCATGCTGCTTCCTTGAGTATGGAACTTAATCAATACCAAGGGTTATGTCTGTTGATTTTGTGTATGTAAATGTAAAAATATGTAGCAGGGCAGAAAAAATCGACCCACCAGGAGATCCTGGCGGGTCGATGTCTTTCAGGAAAGCGGGAAAAATGACAAAGAGCAGATAAAAACGCGGCTCAGGCTTTGAGCAGGCCGACTACGTATGGGCCTTCAGGCGCCACAGCCACCTTGGGATTGTCCGCAACGAGCGTGTCAATGGTCTGCTGGAGATTGTCAATTTTTGTCATTCCAAGGGCTGACAGTTCTTTTTCAGACAGATGAGGTGCATACACATAGACCCTGCCGGCATGGTCCAGGGCCTGATAGGTGGTCTGCAGGCACCACTGATCGATCATGAAATTATCCGGATCCATGTAACACTCAAAGAATTCATCCGGTGTTCTGGCTTCCAGGATCATTTCTGAATATTCAGGAGAGCCCAGGCCTTCCCTGCACTCGCAGGCAACGATAATCGAGCCGCCTTTTTTCAGGATGTTGCGGGCGGCAATCAGGCCTTTGCTGACCTGGTAAAATGTCGCATCCAGGGGATATCCGCCGGCAGAGGTGATGACCAGGTCGACAGGTTCGTCCACCTGTCTTGATGAGAGCGCTTTCACCTTTTCACATCCTTCCTGGTGGGCCTGGGTGTGGTGGCCTGCATAAACCGCCACCATCTGCCTTGCCTTGTTAATGATGACATTGGCAATGAAGTCCACACCGGCCAACCGGGCGACCTTTTCTCCGGCTTCATGGAACGGATTTCCGCCCAGAACACAATTGGTGACGCTGGGGTGGTGAATCATTTTGAATGAATGCATGTGGGTCATGGTTGTAAAACTGGAGATACCCGGCAGTATGGATTTCCGTCCGCCGCTGTATCCGGCATACATGTGCGGTTCGATCAGGCCTGTCAGGATCTTCAGGTCTGCATCCAGGTAATGTTTGTTGATTTCGATGGGTGCCCCGTCAATGGTATCAATCAGACGCATATCTTCATCCTTTCGGCAGAAGTGGTTGATAATGGTATAATTGTCCATGATATCTTTGCCCACCATGCTTTCAAGTTCCTCCCCCTCATTGGGGCGGTGCATGCCGGTGGCAATGAGGATGATGATTTTTTCTTTCGGGATTCCAGCAGTTTCAAGAACATCAAGAATGGGGGGCAGCAGCACTTTGTTGGGGACCGGGCGGGTAATATCCGAGATAACGATGCAGGCGTCTTTTTTCCCTTTTGCCAGTTCAGCCAGAGGCGGTGTGCCAATGGGGTTTCCCACGGCTGCTCTGACGGCTTCTTCCGGGTTTGCCATGGCCGGAGCTTCAGTGGGATTCAGCAGTGTGCTGTTATCAGGAACAGTCAGTTCGATATGGGTTTCACCGCATAATAGGTCCACATTCATGATAGATCTCCTTTAAATTCTTTGCCGAAAAATTTGTTTTCCCAGCACTTTTGAACATCATCGGACAGGTGTCAGGACGCCTCTCATCACCATGTCCGAAAGCGAATGGTTTGATGGTATGTTTATATGATACCCGTTTAAATATTGTCAAGCGAAAGCATCCAACATCTTTAAAAAATGATCTATTCATGTTTCTTTCGCTGTTTTTAGAAACCGATGAAAAGAGGGGTATGATAAAATACGGCATTGGTCATACCTAATGCGGACATTATGTGCGCTTGACTTTCATCTCTCTGCTATATTATGACTCATGAGGATTATACCAATAACTATTTAGAGAGCCGGGGTGATCAGATGGGTATGAATGTAGTGGAAAAAATCGATGACAAGGTCATGATCAATACCGTATTGATCAGTGTCTCTGACAAGTCAGGACTTGAAACCTTTGTTCCGGGCCTGGTGGATACCAATCCGGATCTGATGATCCTGTCCACCGGCGGGACATTTGCCAGATTAAAAGAGATTCTGGGTCAGGATGCTGATAAATGCCTGAAACAGGTTTCCGACTATACAGGTCAGCCTGAAACCCAGGGGGGCCTTGTGAAAACACTTGATTTCAAAATTTATCTCGGTCTGCTGACTGAGACGTATAACGATGCGCATCAGCAGGATCTTCAGCGGACCGGTGCACGGACCATTGATATGGTTGTGGTTAATCTCTACCCCTTCAGCCAGACCATTGCAGCACAGGGCACGACCTGTGAGAATGCCAGGGGCAATATCGATATCGGCGGACCGACAATGATCCGGGCGGCTGCTAAAAACTTCATCCGGGTTGCGTCTGTGGTAGACCCTGAAGGGTATCCTGCAATTCTGGAGAAACTGGCTGCCAATAAGGGGGCCCTGGCCCTGGCAGACCGGTTCGGCCTGGCCCAGAAAGCCTTTGAACACACTGCCGGCTATGACCGGGCCATTGCAGAGTACCTTTTTGCCCAGTCTGCTCAAGATGTCCAATCATGCTATAAAACAGGAGAATAATCATGGCCAACGATCTGAAACAAATGTACAAAACCATCATGGATGACCACTTTACCCCTCAACTGGAGGTGACTTTTGTTGATGCGGATCAACGCCAGACATTATTCTATGAAAAGGTCTCCTGGGTTATTGACGGGGTTGAAAAAGGACTCCGGTACGGAGAAAATCCAGGCCAGGAGGCTGCCCTTTACCGCCTGGTGAATGGGAATCTTGCTCTCGGAGAAGCCAAAACCATAGCGCCTGGAAAATACCTGGTGTCAGATATTGAACTGCTTCAGTCCGGCAAGCACCCGGGCAAAACCAATCTCACAGATGCAGACAATGCCCTGAATATCATCCGGTATTTTACAGACACACCCTGCGCCGTCATTGTCAAACACAACAACCCCTGTGGTGCAGCGCGGGCCCGGAGCCTTGAACAAGCCTACAGCAAAGCATATATGGCCGACCGGGTCGCAGCCTTTGGCGGATGTATTGCACTGAACAGAGCCGTGGATAAAGCAACTGCCGAAGCGATTGCCAACCAGTATGCAGAAGTGGTGGTGGCGCCGGATTTTGAAGAGGGGTGTGTGGAGATCCTGGGTGCGCGGAAAAATTTAAGGGTGATCCGGATCGGTAATATTGAAAAGCTTCAAACCTTTATCGGGGAACGTGTCATCGACTTTAAAACCCTGATGGACGGCGGAATGGTCGCCCAGTGGTCATTTGTCCCCCAGACCCTGGCAGCATCCGATCTGGTGGTGGCCGCCACAGAATATAAGGGGAAAACCTATACGGTTGACAGAGAACCGACACCCCAGGAATATGAAGATATGCTGTTCGGCTGGCTGGTGGAATCCGGCATTACTTCCAACTCAGTGATTTATGTCAAAGACAATGTCACTGTGGGGATCGGTACTGGAGAGCAGGACAGGGTCGGTGTGGCTGAAATCGCTGTGGACAAGGCCTATCGCAAACTGGCAGACCGGTATTGCTATGAGAGGTATCAGATCGGTTTTGCAGACCTGACAGATGCGGACAAACGCCGGGAAATTGAGGCGCAGGG
>CAZLNA010000288.1:0-3543 GCA_964560485.1 uncultured Desulfobacula sp.
CTTTTCGGTCATAATCTTTCCCGCATGTTTCAATGGTCGCCTGAATATGGACCGGTCCATTCTCCCAGATAAAATCCAGGATGGTTCCATGATGTGGGATATGGGCGCGGACACGCTCAAACTCATTTTCAAGTGTGGAATCCATCAGTCATTGTATTTAATAAAAAATGCGCCGGCCAGGAAAATCAAAATACCGGCCCCCATGCCGAGAAAATAGGCTGAACTTTGGGCTGCTTTTGGCGCCATGATAAAATCGAGTTCATGACCCAGAAGGCCGATAAAAATATTCACCGCACCGATAAGGATATTCACCGGCATGAGCATACCGTGGAAGAGCCCTTTGACAAAGCCCTGTTTTTCGGTCCGGGCGACGGCCGCTGCTGCTTCGACTTCCGTACAGAGGGTCTGGCCTGCCTTGAGTGCAGCGTTATAATTCTGCATGCACGGGGCGCACTCATACCGCTGAGACTTTTCCAGAAACGCCAGGATCATTTTATCCAGACTCCCAAAGGCCGGTTTGAACGGGAACGGCCCTCTGCCAGAACAGATCTCTGCTGCCAGGGCATGATCTTTTTGGGCCTTTTCCATGATTGCGAGCAGTCGTTGGGACTGGGTGTAAAGCTCTTTTTCAAGTTTTTCCCTGTGTGTCTGGGCACCTGACAGGGATAAGAGCAAAAAAAATATCACCCATGACAAAAGAAGGCACCGCATCCCCAGATTCATCCCGGACTCCTTTATTATCGTTTAAAAAAACCATAAAATTTATTCTGCTATCCCATACCGGAAATGCGGAAAGGGAGCAATGACTTTCAAGCGTCACATTAGAAAATAACCCGGCCCTCATAATCCTAATCATTCAAATTATCTTGACAAAAATACGGATTGCGTTTAGATCTCAAGTCAGACGAATCCCGTAATAAAATGACTGAATAAGGAACGGGCCGACCTGAACAAATCCCCTGACTTTACAAGATAAAGATATAGATCCATGGATTATTCGATTACCGCACTTGTTGCAAAAGCCCCGGCCAGCCAGACCGAGGCCAGAAAATATGACCTCCCGCTTTTTTTCCACAACGATTTTGTTATCGTGGCCCTGAACTTTGTCCATGCGGATTACTGGGCAGAAAAGCTCGGCCTGATTGACAAGAGCAAAAAGCCCATTATCCTCGACTGCCGGGTGACTCACTTTTTTGCCAAGGCTCTCGGGTTTAAGACCTATGCCATTGTTGATGTGGATGTGTTTTTAGGACAGAAACAGCACCATGCGGCCGTTTATGAAGAAGGCAGAGAAATCATGCCGACCCTGGCCAACGGCATCAACCTTGCCCTTAAACTGCTCGGGGTGGAGTGCCGCGACGGAAAAGATGAGTTTCATTCCATTGAACTGGGGGAGTATACCTCGTTTGATGAGTTGTTTGAAAAGTACTGGAACAAATTGTAAAATCGGTATAAAAATATTTTTTAATCGTATTTCAGTGTCACCAGAAATATTCACGCCCCAAAATATTGCAGCTATTCCCTGGTGTGAATCATTTTTCTTCCTTGAAATAAGATCAACATCTTCTTTTTGAGAGCGTTTTTATAACTTTATCTGTTTTCACCAGGATTTCGATATAACAGGGTTCCCGGCAAACAGGTCAGAATGATTCAAAAGAACTTCTGTTATCGGCGTAAGGTTTTCACGTCTGTGCATACTTAATGATAACAAAAGCGTTGCTGTTTACCGGATATCCAAGGATATAAACAAAGGGAGGCCGTTATGACCCGAAAAATAACCATATTGATCTTCTTGTCCATTTTCTTCCTGGTCTGGATACTGCCCGTATCAGGTGCCCAGTCTGTGGACAATACGATTTACGCCCGTCTTCTGGCCGCGCATGTGACTGACAGCGGAAATGTGGATTACGCGGGATTTAAAAAAGACGAAGCCCTGCTCGACCAGTACCTGGAGATCTTAAGCCGCACCATGGTCGCTGACTTGTCCAGAGATGAACAGTTCGCCTTTTATGTCAATGCGTATAACGCATTTACCATCAAGCTGATTCTCACCAGGTATCCGGGCATCACATCCATCAAGGAGACCGGGGGACTTTTCTCCACCCCCTGGAAGAAAAAGTTCATCCGGCTGGACGGGAAAAAAGTCTCGCTGGATTATATTGAGCACGAGGTGCTGCGACCGGTGTTCAAGGACGCCAGGGTTCATTTTGCTGTCAACTGTGCGTCCAAAAGCTGCCCGCCCCTGCTGAACCAGCCCTTTGAACCGGACGGGCTCGACAGGCAGCTTGAACGGGTGACTCGGGACTTTGTCAATGGCGGCGGCGTCAGGATCAAAGATGGCAGTGTCTATTTAAGCAAAATCTTTGACTGGTTCAAAGGCGATTTCAATAATGATCCGCTGACATTTGTGACACCCTATGCATCCGGCAGCCTTAAAGAAAAACTGACTGACATGGGCCCGGATGTTTCAGTCAAGTACCAGGATTATGACTGGTCATTGAATGAATAGGTTTAATCGGGTTCAGGTATGGCTTCTGAAAGGATCAGCTCCTCAATGGCCGGGATCTGTCCCAGGTGGCGGGTCAGTCTGAAATTGACCTGAGGATGGATGGTGCGCGCCTGATCCACCAGGTTTGGGATATCCTCGCGGATATGGCTGCCTGATCCGATAAAAAGCGGGAAAATGGTGACTGTCTGGGCCCCCTGATTTGCCACAGTGTCCAGGGTCGTCTCAAGCAGAGGGTCGGCAAACTGCAAAAACGCATGGGTCACCCGGTCAAACCGGTCTTTTGTTTTCTCGGCCAGGCGGCCGGCCAGTTCTGCCACTTCATTGTTAGATGTTTCTTTTCTGCTGCCGTGCGCCGCAATGATCAATACCTTCAATTTTATCCCCACATTGTTTATTCTTCTGGTTCGATGGAATGCAGATGTTTTACAGATTAAAAATCTGAACCGCCTCCTCGAGTTCTTTTGCAAGACCGGCCAGTTCATCGGCCTGTGAATGGATCGATTCGATCCAGACGGTTGAAGCGATCACCGATTTATTGGCGGTGGAGACATACCGGATCACATCTTCTATGCCGGACTCGGTGGTGTTGACATCTTTCTGGATCAGGTCGGATTCATTGGAAGTGGCCTCGATATTGACCGCCACCTGCCGGATGGCATGGATATTCTCCTTTGCCCGCTCGTTCAAATCCTTTGCACTGTCCGCTGTTTCACTGATACTCGATGAAATATCGTTGGTCACCACGGTCTGCTCTTCAACTGAGGAGGCAATGGCAAACATGATCTGGTCGATCTGGGAGATCATCTTGAGCATGTTCTGAATCACGCCCATGGCTTCTCTGGTATGGTTCTGCATGCTCACTATTTTAGACTGGATCACGCTGGCAGAGGATTCTGCCTGGTTTGCCAGTTCCTTGACCTCATTGGCCACGACAAAAAAGCCTTTGCCTGCCTCTCCGGCCCCTGCCGCCTCAATGGCTGCATTCAGCGAAAGCAGATGGGTCTGGGAGGCAATCGACTGGATCATCTCAATGA
>CAZLNA010000289.1:0-3538 GCA_964560485.1 uncultured Desulfobacula sp.
CCCGGATCGGCAAACACGTCGCCGGACGGGGTAATAAAAAGGATATCCGCGCCTTTTTTCTGATATTGCGGTGCACAGTTGACACCGGTGATGTCTTCGATATCCTCAACAAAAAAGTCGAGCATATCCTTGAAGGCATGTGGCTGGATGCCCAGATGGTTACCGGTCTGGTAACAGTTGGAGACCGGGGTGGCGATCCAGTCGATGTTCAGCCCGATCAGGTTGAACAGCTCCCTGGCCATGATGGTGATCTCTGCCGTATCAATACCATAGGGGCAGAAGACAGAGCATCTGCGGCACTCGGTGCACTGGAAGAAATAGTACCACCATTCCTTGAGCACGCTCAGTGTCAGGGGACGGGATCCGGTCAGGGCTTTTCCGCCCGGGATTTTGTTCAGAATCTTGGTGGCTGTGGCAAAATCGTTTCTGTAAACGCTTCGCAGCAGCTCTGCCCTTAATACCGGCATGTTCTTGGGATCGCCGGTGCCTAAGAAGAAATGACACTTATCAGCGCAGGCGCCGCAGCGGACACAGATGTCCATGAACACTTTAAAGGTTCTGAACCGTTCGAGGCGCTCCCTGATGCCGTTGTAGATGATTTCCTGCCAGTTGTCCGGCAGTTTCCAGTCGTCATCCAGCGGGTTCCATGCACGGGCATTGGGAAGACCTAAGGTCTCAACACTTTCAGGTTTGGCTGCATAACAGTACATGCCCGGCCGGATCTGGACATTTTCAGTGGTATGCATCCAGTTGCCGCCCTTGTCGCTGGACTGGGTGCCATAGTCGATTTTATCGAGTAGTTCGTTGGGGGTTATATCGTCAGACATTATCTACTCCTTCTTATCCACCGGCAGTCCGGCTTCAATCATTTTATCTCTGAAGTGGTCTTCATAATGTTCATAGGTATGGGTGTCCACATCATAGTTCCAGGGGTTAACATGTCTTTTGGCGCGGGTGTTGTTGGCCATGTTCCGGGTCGGGCTTAAAAAGATGCCGCCCATGTGCATCAGCTTGCTTGCCGGAAAATACGCCAGAAGGATGCAGACCAGAAAGAGGTGGCCGTAAAACAGTCCGCCAACCCCTTCAGGGATGGTCCAGCTGAAGGTGACAATACCCATGGTCAGCTGCTTGATCCCGACGATATCCACTTTTGTGAAATACCGCATGGCAATGCCTGAAGCGGCAATCCCGATAATCAGGAACAAGGGGAAGTAGTCTGCTGCCTGGGAAATATAGCTGACCTTGTTGTCAAAAATTCTTCTGGCCAGAAGAAAGAGGGTTGCTGCCAGCAGAACCACACCGGAGAGCATGATGCCGGGCAGGCCGAGCTGCACAATACCGTCTATCTTTTCAAGGAATTGAAGACATGAGGGTACAGGGGATGTAAAAAACCTGAAATGCCTTAAAATCGTGACCAGGAAAGCATAGTGAAACGCCAGTGCACCCACCCAGAGAAAAATTTCAAAGGAGTAGGAGATCCGGTTGGAAGCGTTCTTGTTGAACGCGGCTTTGGTGTTCCTGAACAATGATCTGAACAAAAAGATTTCAAGAATCATTCGGATGAATACACCCATTGTGGTGTCAGGGTTATCAATGGAATTCTGTTTTATCCAGGGCATTGACTTCTGTTGTCCGCAGGTCGTCGGGATCCTGAATGGAACGGCAGATGCCGCCCATCCCATGACTTTGATGCCAAAGCCTGCAAGGAACGCGATCAGCGCTGCATAAGGGATAACATAGCCAAAGAATCCATGAAGCCCTGCTCCCTCAACGCCTGTGTATGCTACTAAAAAAAGCAGGAATACAGTTATCAGGGGGATCAAGTACTTTTGACTCATAATTATAACCACCTCATTGATTGAAGTATGAACGCCTCAAAGACGTGACATACATGTTTAAGATTTTTGAGAGCCGACCAGTTCTTCCTCAGACAGCTCAGCGACTAAACCTGCCCTTTCAAACGCCCTGTGAATCCTCCGTTTACTCTCAGTGGCCTTTAAAAGGAATACTTCTTCTTTACATTGCATCAACCGGTTGAAGGCAGCCAGAGCAATCTGGTCCACCAGCCGGTGAAAATCCAGGATGAGTGATTCGGGAAGCAGTTGTTCGCCAATCGGTTTCAAGGCAAACACAAAGCTGACCGCGTCTGCAGCGGTAAAAGACTGGACCGCCCGGATGCGGATCACCGGATCAAGTTTGGTTTCAAGGGAATCCAGGGTACAGCCGTCAAGAATGTGATTGAATACATCTTCCAGTGTTTCGCGGGTAACGGCTCCGACAGGGTTGTCAAACCGGTCGGCGTCTTTGCCGAGTATCTTGGCTGTGTCAGCAGGATATGTGGCGATGGTTTTTTCAAACCATTGGGTAATAAATTTGGCTTTGCTCTTCTCAAGCGCTTGTTTTAATTGCATATTTTGTGCAGAGAAATGGCTAAAAAATGTCTCTGGTCCCCTTTATATAATTTTTTTGAAATGTATAAACTTCCTGGTATTGTATGTCAAGGATTAATGCGCTCAAAACGCCATTGCAGTTGTGTTTCCAAATCATGAAAACCTGTTTCATTTTTTTTTAAGTTGAATAAATGGGCTGATTTGTCTAAATAAAAAGATCAAACATGAATTGATCTATCTAATGGATCAGCCGTAAGGCTGGCGGACAGGACGCATAATGATTAAAAAGCACCTTTGGTTACTGGCGGCAGTGATTTTAACCTGCTCAACAGCTGCGGCAGAGCCTGGCGGCTGGGGGGTTTCCTTTGGATATGGAGAAGCAGATCCCAGTATTGATATTTACCGGCTGGGCCTGAAGAAAGATTTTACCGCCAAGTGGTTTGAAAACAGCACAGGCTATCTGTCCGGCTATTTTGAGCTCTCCTACAACCGGTGGGAGCATGATTCAGGCAATATAGACGCGATCGCGTTTTCTCCGGTCTTTGCCTACTATTTCGGGGATGCGGATAACCTGGTGGTACCCTATATTGAAGCCGGGATCGGTGGTGCATATCTCGATGAATACCATATCGCCGACCGGAACCTGTCTTCCAGTCTTCAGTTTGAAGACCGGGTCGGGCTCGGCCTGAGAATTGACTTTCTTGATCTGAGTTTCCGGTATATGCATTATTCCAATGCATCGATTAAGAAGCCGAATCATGGGATTGATATATTGATTTTTACCACCTCCATCCAGTTTTAAAAGCCAGTTCAAAATGATCTTTTGGCTTGATCTCTGTGTTGGTTAGAAAATTAAATCCTCGACATACTAATATGTATGCCTCCGGTTGAATTTTCTAACCGCCTTGAGCTGAAGCCAAACCCCCTGTTTTGAACAGGCTTTTAATCTCTATGCACAACAGGGCGAACAAAAGCTTTGGAGCAAGCCGGGATCTGAATTTTCCTGCGCCTTGAATTCAAACCAACATATCGTTGCTTGAAGATACCCTGAAAAAGACCTGAATGTTGCCGGAAGGGCAGTTTCCAACCCGGCTTGAGTTAAGGCCGGCCTCTCGATTTAGAATCGGCTTTTAATCTCTATGCACAAC
>CAZLNA010000290.1:0-3521 GCA_964560485.1 uncultured Desulfobacula sp.
GACGACACCCGCACCCAGACCGCATTGTTAACTTTCAGGGATTCGGTTAAGCATCTTTCCTGTAAACCTCTTATGGATGCGGCCTTTTCACTTGACAGGGCCTGCCAGGCCGGACAAACCAGCAAGATTGAAAAAGAATTCACCCGGCTTTACCAGGCTTGTGAAGATTTAAAAAATTTCATTGTCACCTATGCTGTCAAAAACCTGTTCATGAAATTCCTGCTTGTGGATGACGAATTCGCTTCCCGCCAGAAAGCCCAGAAGCTGCTTTCCCAATATGGTGAGTGCGATGTTGCCGTCAACGGGCTTGAAGCGCTGAATGCCTTTGTCAGGGCACATAAGGACAACGACACCTATCATCTGATTTTCCTGGATAAAGAGATGCCTGATTTTGACGGCGAACAGGTCCTCAAGAAAATCCGGCAATGGGAAACATCAAAAAACATTGTGCCTGAAGAACGGGTCAAAATCATCATGCTTTCTTCACAGGACAAGTCACCACCAGCTGACAGTTTGAATCCGGGCTGGGAAACCCTTCTGGTGAAACCTGTCACCCGCGCCAAACTGGCCGGTGCTTTTAATGCGGTCCACTATATTTAACAGCTGTCTGATAAGCCTTTTTTCAGCCGCGTCATGGCATCAAGGCCTGAAAATCCATAGAAACAGTGTTTAATCTGTCATACCGGTAATCAGGCAGGGCATGGTCATTGCTTTTTGCAATTCTTCAGCACAGGCATTTCCCCCGCTCATCTGGACAGCCACTTTTTTACCTTTAAGATCCTCCCGGATTTTGACGGCCGCCCTTAAACATGCCGATCCTGCACCTTCAGCGAGATTTCGGGTATGATGCGCAGCAAGCGCGATCCCCTGGTAGAGCTCTTCTTCAGTTAACAAAACAAAATCAGACAATGCCTTTTTATAGATCGAAAATGGAATGTCATAGGCCTGGCCTGTGGCAACCCCGCCGGCAAAGGTTTTGTTTTCAGCAGTGACGACCTGTTTATTTTTCCAGGACAAATATGCAGCGCATGACGCTTGGGCCTGCACACCGATAATATCAATCTGCGGGCGGATCTGCTTAAGAACACTTACGGCGGCAGCTGCCTCGCTTCCGGCCCCGATCGGAATAATCATCACGTCCAGATCCGGGATCTCTTCTACAATCTCAAAAAATTCAGTGGCCACCCCGTTAATGATGTGTGCCTCATTGGCCGGGTGAACAAAATAAAGCCCCCGCTCCTCAACAAGCTGGGCCACTTTTTCCCCGGACGCCTCAAAATCCTTCCCATATTCAATCAGCTCAGCACCGGCCTCTTTGATACTTTTCATTTTCAACGGGTTTGATTTTTCAGGCACCACGATAACCGCCTTGAGGCCGAACATCTTCGCACTTGCAGCGACCGAAGTGCCGTGGTTCCCGGTTGAATATGTGATCACGCCTTGAACACCCTTTTGTTTCAGCTGGTGCATCAGGTGGATGCCGCCTCTTATTTTGAATGTGCCGGTTGGGTTATGGTTTTCATGTTTGACAAAAACCGGTGTGCCGACCAGATGGTCGAGCCCAGGATAATTTCGAAGCGGTGTGGGAGATAAAAATTGTTTCAGAATCTGCCTTGCGCCCAACGCGTTGGCCAGTGAAATCTGATCATTGTCTGTGTTCATGCGCAGCTCCTTTTTCTAAGAACGGTTGTAAGTTGGCTGAATACGCCTGACAGGCTAATAAAACCCGGGCTTTCAATACAGATACAAAAACGAAAAAAAATAACCATAACAGTTTTGTCTGTCATTTTTCCATTCCACTTATGACGCAGCAGTGATTCTCGGAAAAAACCAGATCGCAGCCCAATTGTCCTCATATTAAATATAAAAAAAATACGGTTTGCATACTTATATGATGAGACCATTTTCGCCCCGATTATTGCAACCGCCAAAAGGATGGTTATCTTTCTGTTTCATTTATATTAACGCAGGCACTGGACTCATAAACCGGCGTCATTGAGTTGTTTTCAGGTGATCCTTGAAACTGATTTATCCGTACTTTAAAAAAAATGCTGTCAAGATAATTGCCGGTCTTCTGTGCATGATCCTGGTGGATGCGGCTCAACTGGTGATCCCCAAAGTGATTCAGCAGGCTGTGGACATCCTGAGCCAGGCGAGTCTTGACCAGGCCGTGCTGATCCGGCAGTGCGGGTTAATCGTTTTCATGGGTGTGTTCATGGCCATTCTGCGATACGGATGGCGAAACCTGCTCATGGGATGTGCCAGGGATGTGGAAAAAGGAATCCGGGATGATCTTTTTGAACATATCCTCCGGCTTGACATGCCCTTTCACGATTCAGTGAAAACCGGAGACATCATGGCCCATGCCACCAGCGATATCAACCATGTGCGTATGGCCTTCGGATTCGGTCTTATCGTCCTTGTGGATACGGTATTACTGGGAGGGGCGACTCTGGCCATCATGGTGGTGACCCACCCCAAACTGACCGCCTTTGCAATGATCCCCATGCCGCTGCTGGTGATACTGACCCGCCATCTGGGCAAAAAGATGCACCAGTTCCACACATCCGCCCAGGAGTCGTTTTCAATTCTGACAGAAATGATCCGGGAAAACTTTTTCGGTATCCGGATCATCAAAGTCTTTAATTTTGAGCCCCTTGCCACCGAGAAAATCTCCCAGGCCGCCCGTCATTATTTTAACCGGAATTTAAAACGTGCCGTGGTGACTGCACTGCTCAGACCCATGCTCGGTCTGTTTTTCAATATTTCAACTTTGATCATTCTCTGCTATGGCGGCTGGCTGGTAATCCAGAACAGCCTTTCTGCAGGCGAACTGGTCGCCTTTCTCCAATATCTTGGTATCCTGGCCTGGCCCGTGATCGCCATTGGCTGGATGACCAATCTTTTCCAACGGGGCATGGCTTCGCTTGAGCGGCTCAATTCCCTTCTGGATGCCCGCCCGGAAATTGCCGTTTCCCAACCCATATCACTACCAGGGCAAATCTCGGGGCCCATCGTGTTTGACCGTGTTCATTTTTCCTATACTCGCGGTGCAAGCGTTTTAAACGATATATCACTTCAGATCATGCCCAACACCACCATCGGTATCAGCGGGCCGCCAGGCTCGGGTAAAACCAGCCTGGTTCAACTCCTGCCAAGGCTGTACGATTTTCAATCAGGGAACCTTAAGATCAATCACCATGATATCAAACGCCTTGACCCTTCTGCCCTGCGCGCTGACATCGCCTTCATGCCCCAGGAAGCCTTTCTGTTCTCCGGAACCATAAAGGAGAATATTCTCATGGGCCGCGACCTTGATCCTGAACTGCTTGACCGCATCATTCACACCTGCTGTTTGACTCAGACCATTGCAAAAATGCCGGATGGACTGGAAACACTTGTGGGGGAGAGGGGTATCACGCTGTCCGGCGGACAGAAACAACGGATGTCACTGGCACGGACACTGGTTGACCAAAGACCGGTCACAATTTTAGATGACCCTGTCAGCCGGATCGATACAC
>CAZLNA010000291.1:0-3499 GCA_964560485.1 uncultured Desulfobacula sp.
GATTTCACCTGATAAAATGGTTCCGACGCGCACTGCCGGTTGATAGTCTGGCAGCTCGGATGACTGGCCGGCAAAAACCGGATTTAGCCGCAGCAGGCAGAATATCAGCGCAGGTAAAAGTATCGATCGAAACCGTTTGTGGGTAGCCATGACAGGATTATACCAGCATTGTCCGCTATAATCTAACTGAGTTTTTCCTGAGCAGAAAAAAATACTTAATCGGCATTTTCAAACTGCCATTCCGCAACCGGGACAATATACCGGTCAATGTAGTGATCCTCCACCGCGTCAATACCGTCCTGGGTAATCGCATCCACGACTCCGGAAAGATGATCGATAAATGCAAACCAATGGCCCGGCTCCTGATGGATGCCTCCTTTGCTGTCGATATACAGATAGGTCCCGGCATGGCTGTAACCCATGAACCGGGCTGGAATCCGTGTCACAATATCATTATTGTTATGGAACCTGAAATATCGGTTGCCGCACTCTGCATTGAATATCCTTGATGTTTCACGGGTCATGGTTCTTGGCTGCCCAAAGGTGTAGAGGCCTGTAAAGGGCTTGTCTTCATGGATATATTTTGCCGCGGCAATCACGGCCATGGCACCGCCAAGACTGTGACCGGTAAAAAAAACCGGGCGGGGGATCCGGGCCTGAAGGGCTCTGAGTTCAGCGTCCAGGGGGGCCCAGACATCCTCAACCGAATTCCAGAATCCCCGGTGAAATTCTCCGAAAAGCACTTTCACAGAAAAGGCATTGATGTTGTCGAGCCAGTCTTTTACTTCATTTGTGCCCCTGAATGCCATGCAGAGATAATTTTTATGCTCAATCAGGGCCGCCTGGGCTGAATTGGCATCTGCACCTTTGATGGAGATGAATTGATCATCATCTGCTTTCAGGCTTTCCAGGATCTTTTTTTCGTCCGGGGTCTGATCTTCTTCAGAGGTTTTTACATAAACCTCTTTGGACAGTCTTGCCATCCAATAGGCGTTTCCTGAGTCAAGGCCGGTTTTATAGGGTGATATACGTTTCATTGATGTTCTCCGTAGATTTCTTAAAGGATGAAAGATAGAGGGTTCCCATTATTCAGAAGATTGTTTCAGGATGCTGATCTTTTTGGCAATGCTGCAGGTTTTATCCTCTGCATCGGTCAGGGTCAGAAGAATTTTATACTCACCGGCTTCCAGGGTCAGAGGGGCGACCAGCAATTTTTCTTTGACATGACCGGTTTTCTTTTCAACTGCCTCCCCGCCAGTTGTTTCAACGCTGAGGGTGTAAACATAGGGCGGTGTACCGCCTTCAGCCTGGCTGATCAGGGAGAACGGCTGATCCGGAAGGGCCTGTGCCGGCGAAACCATGGGTTTGGACAACACAGGCATTTCCCCGTTTCCCTGGATGTCGGATGGTGTGCCGAAATAAAATCCCACAATGGTGCCCAGGATGCCGATGAGAATGGTCAGGATCTCTTTGGCCCGGTAAAACCGCTCTTTGCTTTCTGTTGGGGGGCGGTTGCTGGTAAAGACCGAAATGGTGATGATCAGGGCCGTACCAATGGTGCCCAAAGCAAAGAGAAATGTGATCAGTCCTCTGGCGACCTTGGCATCTGCCAGGCGGCCGATAAAATGATGGTCCCAGAAGAGGGCAAAATAGACGAGCACGATGAGGGAGATAGTGATTAAAAACAGGCCGGTGTCCCGCGAAAAAACCTTTTCATGCCATTTTTTCGGCCTTTCTTCCGGATAAAGGGTTGCTTCGTAGTCTGCCCACAGCGTTTTGACCCGTTCCCGCAGATCGGTTTTTACGGTATCTTCTTCTGAGAGGGCATCGATCCTGGCCTCAAGCGCCTTTAGGGTTTCAAACGCTGCTGCCTCCGTGATCTTGTGCCGGCCCAAATCCGCGAGGAGCGAATTCGCTCCCTGGACCGGCTGCTCTCTGGATTCAAGCCATTGTTTAAATGTCATGCTGTTTTCTCCTTTTTATTTTAGTTTTCCCTTGTTTATATAGGTCACACGGCCCGCGCAAAAGAGCTGTAAAACCTGTTGCATCATTGTCTGCAAAACGTTAAAACGGTTCAGGTTGGTTGAAATGATGATTTTTAAGAGAGGTCCACATGGTTTTATCTCAGTTGTCTGTATACCCGGTGGGTGAAGGAACCAGTCTTGGCCGGTTCGTAAAAAAAGGCATCCAGGTGATCAAGGAATCCGGTTACACCTACAGTGTCGGCGGTCTTTCCACGGCCATTGAAACCCCTGATCTCGATTCCCTGTTTGAACTGATTAAAAAAATCCGGCAGGCCCATCTGGATGAAGGCGCCCAAAGGGTGATTGTTGATTTAAAAATTGACGACCGCCATGATAAGGATGCGACGCTGAACAGTAAGATCAGTTCGGTCACCAGGCAGTGAATTAAACATAATGATCTGATGAACACCGCACTCTTCGATTCATGGACCAACAGGTATGATGCCTGGTTTGACACACCCGTCGGAAAGCTGATCCGGTCGTATGAAGCAGGTCTGCTCATGGAACTGCTGGCGCCGGATAAAGGAGACTTCCTCCTTGATGCCGGATGCGGCACCGGGATTTTTACTTGCGATGTCCTGGCTTCCGGGGCGAGCGTCTCTGGTATAGATCTGTCGTTTCCCATGGTTAAAAGGGCAAAGACGCGGGCAACCGGTTCAGGCTTTTATCCGGCCTGTTCAGACATGAACTGCCTGCCTTTTGCAGATGACCGTTTTGACAGGGCCTTTTCCATGACCGCCATTGAGTTTGTTGAGGATGCCAGAAAAGTGATTGCCGAACTTGAACGGGTAACGAAAAAAGGCGGCGTCATAGTGGTGAGTACTTTGAACAGCCTCAGCCCGTGGGCTGAGAGACGAAAGAAAAAGGCAGACCAGGGCCATGATCTGTTTGAGCAAATCTATTTCAGATCCCCTGAAGAAATGAAAGAACTGATTCCGGGCAAAAGCGTGATCAAAACAGCCATCCATTTTCCCAAAGATGCTGCAGTCCAGGATATCCCGTCCATTGAAGCGGCCGGGCACCGGGATCACCCTGAGACCGGTGCCTTTCTTGCGGTCAGGTGGCAGAAAGCATAGGATTTATACAAAAGCTATCTTAAATAATCTGGCAGGGCAGATCCTGACGCTACAGATCCCAGTGTTATCTATCTTTTTACTTCAAAATGAAGTCAGCTTTTTTTTCTCTTAAACCCTGTCATGCAGACAATGCCGGAAATCAAAAGCAATAGGCTGCCTGGAATCGGAACCGGATCCAGCTCTACAACCATATTGTCCAGTCCCCATTTACCGTCGTTGCCATTCAAGACGCCTTCAAAATAGAGGGTTAAAGAAGACGCTGTGTGCGGCATGGTATATTCGATTTCATAAACCGTGTCCAGGGTATACCCTAATGTATCGTTTCGATCCTCTGCACTGCCGGTTTCAAAGGGGTTGCTGTGTGTCAAGGGATCCAGCAGATCCCATCCAGTATACGTC
>CAZLNA010000292.1:0-3453 GCA_964560485.1 uncultured Desulfobacula sp.
GTTCAAGCCGGATCGACTCACGTCTTTCTTCCTGGGCGGTGAGCACACGGCTGTAAAAATCAAGGATCGGTTTATAAGATGGCCTGATCTCCTTGATCTGTTCAGCGATGCGCTCCATATCCGGTATGCTGGTCATATTCAGTCCCTGTAAGGATCCCGGGGAAAAAATTTCCCCGGGACATGTTTTAAAATTAAATGGTGAACATTTTCGCCAGAGGGCCCATCATCTTTTTCATGGCAAGCCCACGGCTGATTCCTTTTTTACTGACGTCTGCCACTGCATTCTCTGCATAGAGAGAGGGGTCAAACGCCACCAGATAGATCACGTTCACCTCATCCGCATCGAGAAGCCGGGCATCTGGAAACCGTCTTTTAGCGATGTCCAGACGTTTGGCTGCAGCCTTGAGGATATCCCCCCGGTCACCAAAGGTCATGGCACCGGTCGGGCAGGAGGTGACACAGGCAGGACTCAGACCGTTATGAACCCGGTCATTGCAGAAATCGCATTTGGCAATCGTGCCGTCTTCCCTGTCTCTGGGAATATTGTAGGGACAGGAATTAGCGATTTCACCTGCATCAAGATCCTGGGTTTTCCGGGTATAGAGAATCGCGCCAGTGGCTGAATCCTGGTATACCGCAGTTTCGTCCATGGCTGTTTCCAGGCAGGGGGCATCAATGCAGTGGCGGCACTGATCCGGAAAAAAGAGCCACTGGAGCCTGCCTTTCACCTCTGTTTCAGTCATACGGACCAGCTTATAGGTAATGAAGGACAGATCCTGAGGATTCTGAAAACTGCCTATATTCCGGGTTTTCTCAGCCGGCAGGTCGTGCCATTGCTTACAGGCGACCTGGCATCCCCTGCATGCAGTGCAGAGGGTTGTATCGATCAATATTGATTTAGACATGGTTTCATCACCTCCTTTTATATCTTGGTCACATTGACCATAAAGGCCTTGGTTTCAGGGATACGCGTATTGGGATCGCCTGCAGGCGGGGTCAGCAGGTTCGCACTTTCCTCAGTACCGGTGTCTGGCCAGCGCCAGCCATAGTGCCAGGGGATGCCCACCTGATGAACCGTGGCATATCCGACCTTAAAGGGTTTGAACCGTTTCGTGACCACGGCAGTACATTCAAGGGAGGCCCTGGCACTGGTAACCATGACCCGTTCACCGTTTTCAATGCCCCGCAGTTTTGCCAGCTCTTCGCTCATTTCAACAAAGACATTGGGCTGCATCTCCATGAGCCATTCCTGGGGACGTGTCATCAAACCGGTCTGCCAGTGCTCTGTCACCCGGTAGGTGGTGCCGACAAATGGGAACCTGGGGTCACAGGTGGCATGGGAATCCGCCTTTGTGGAATAAACCACTGCAGTGGGATTGACCATGACCGGGTTGAGAAAATTCTTTTCAACCGGGCATTCCAGCGGTTCGTAATGTTCCGGAAACGGTCCGTCCGCCCTGCCCGGCCCAAAGATCTGTGCATGCCCGTGTTTTCTCATGATAAACGGATGTTTAGCATCCGCACGTTTTGAGCCGTCCGGGTTTTCCAGTGGATACCAACCGCCGTCGGGCACATCGCCCACCCATTTTTTGGTCACATATTTGCCGCCTTTTGCCTCACCGGCAAATTTGATCACCCAGTGTTCCTTATCCCAGGGCTGTCCTTTGGGATCCACTGAGGCGCGGTTGTAGATGATCCGGCGATTGACCGGCCAGCACCATGCAAATTCAGGATAAAGACCGATCTTGTTTGGCGCGTCCTTTTTACTTCGCCGGGCAGCCATATTGCCCTTTTCAGTGTATGAGTTACAGTAGAGCCAGTTACCAGAAGAGGTCGAACCGTCGGCCTGGAGCCAGGCAAAGCTGGGTACCAGCGTGCCTTTTTTGCACAATTTGCCTTTAACTGTCACATCCTTGGTAAAATAACCGTTGATTTCCTTGGCCACTTTGTGCGGATCATAGGCGCCCCTGGTTTCATAATCCCATTTCAGGTTGAGCACAGGTTCGGCAAAGGGGCCTGCATCCTTGTGGTATGCTTCCTTAATCTTATGACCGAGGGCCATGATGATATCACCGTCAGGACGGCTGTTGCCCATGGGCTTGGGTCCCTGGTACCGCCACTGCATCCAGCGGCCCGAGTTGGTTACCGACCCTTCTTTTTCAACAAAAACCGAAGCCGGCAGCATAAAGACTTCTGTCTTGATCTTGGCGGAATCTACATTCGGTGCTTTCCAGAAAGAACCGGTCTCATTGTCAAAGATATTGACATTGACCATCCAGTCGAGTTTTTCCATGGCTGTACGGATTTTGGCAGCATTTGAACCGGAGCACGCCGGATTTTGTCCCCAGGCAAAAAAACCTTTGACATCCCCTTTGTACATTGCATCAAAGAGATCGAACCATGAATACCCGGTGCCGTCATCAACTTTGGGCAGCCAGTTATAACCAAAATCATTGGATGGGGTTGCTTTATCGCCGAAAAAGGATTTGAGCAGGGAGACAGAATATTTCGGGTAATTGCCCCACCAGTTTGCAGAGAGCGGATCATTGCTCTTTGGTGTCCATTTCGTATTGTATGCTGCAAGGCTGGTATTGGACGATCTCGGTGTCTTCAGATAACCCGGCCAGATGTGCCAGAGCAGACAGTGATCTGTGGACCCCTGCACGTTGGATTCACCGCGGAGCGCGTTGACACCGCCGCCTGCAACGCCCATGTTGCCGAGCAGGAGCTGAATCATAGCCATTGCACGAATGATCTGGGTGCCCACCGTATGCTGGGTCCAGCCCATGGCATACATGATGGTACCGGCCTTGCCGGTGGTTCCTGTGGCTGTATATGTTTCATACACCGTAATCAGGTCTTTTTTAGGTGTGCCCGTGACTTTGGAGACCGTATCAAGATCATACCGCTGATAATGTTTTTTCATCAGCTGGAAAACCGATCGTTTATGCTTCATGCTCCGGTCCATTTTTGGAATACCACTGGCATCCATTTCAAAAGCCCATTTGGACTTATCGTAACTACCGATGGAGGGACCGTCACCTTTGTTTTTCCTGTATCCGCTGAAAAGCCCGTCTTTGAAATCGTAATCTTTACCGACAATAAACGGGGCATTGGTATAGGCAGCGGTGTATTCTTCGTTATACAGCCCGTTATCAAGAATATATTTGATCATCCCGCCTAAAAACGCCACATCAGATCCGGATCGTAAGGCGGTATAGATATCTGCTTTGGATGAGGTCCGGGTGAACCTGGGATCCACAGAGATCAGCTTGGCCCCTTTTTCCATGGCCTGTGTCACATATTTAAAGGAGATGGGATGGTTTTCAGCAGCGTTGCTGCCCATGATCATAATACAGTCACTGTTTCTGATATCAATCCAGTGATTGGTCATTGCGCCGCGTCCAAACGACTCTGCCAGAGCCGCTACAGTTGCGCTATGTCAGATCCTGG
>CAZLNA010000293.1:0-3441 GCA_964560485.1 uncultured Desulfobacula sp.
GCAGTCAGGCACCTGCCAAGCAAGATAGAAAGAGACAAGATGGACAAGGATTGGAAGACTATGGCCCTGTTAAAACCGGTTCGCCAGCAAAAAATTTCAGATCAGGTATTTGAACAACTCAAGGAACTGATTTTCAGAGGACAGCTCAAGCCCGGTGACCAACTGATGCCTGAGCGGAACATGGCCGAGTCCATGAACGTGAGCCGGACCACCATCCGAAACGCGATCAGCCGGCTGGTCACCATGCGGCTGGTGGAGCACAAACAGGGCAAAGGCACCTTTGTTGCCGTTCCGGACCCCAAAAAAGGAAACCCTTTTGCCGCGGCCATGTCAGCCCAGAACGCCAGCATTTACGACCTCCTCGAGGTCCGCATGGGCCTGGAATGTATCGCCGCTTCACTTGCAGCCCAGCGAGCTGAACCGTCTGACATTCGGGCCATAAAACAGAGCGTGGACGAAATGAGGCAGCAGATTTCAAAGGGCGGACTCGGATCGCGGGCGGACATATCCTTTCACATGGCCATTGCCTATGCCACGAAAAACCCGCTGCACATCCAGGTGATGAAGACCTTCTATGATTATCTGTCGCACGGCATAATGGAAAGCCTCTCCTCCCTTTACGAAGATCCTCAAAACATCCATGTGATAACCCGGCAGCATGAAGATATCCTGACCGCCATCACCAAAATGGACCCGGAGCTGGCCTATCGCACCATGCACGACCACATTGAATACGTAAAAAACTTTTTCAAAGAAAAGAAAAAATGATATACTGCGGGACATTTTTTAAAAAAACTAAACCGCAGTTTTTTCAAAACACAAGTATATTTAAAAAGGGGTATGTATGTTCAGAAATTTGAAACTGGGAACAAGGTTGCTGATCGCTTTTCTTCTCGTGGGTGTTGTTCCTTTTTCCATCATCGGACTGGTCTCTTTGACCAAGGCCTCCAAAGCGCTGGAAAACCAGGCATTCAACCAGCTTGAAGCCGTTCGGGAAATCAAAAAAGAACAGGTGAAGACCTTTTTCAACTCCGTTGAAAGCCAGATGGTTACCTTTTCCCAGAGCAAGGGAACCATGGAAGCCATGTTCAAATTCAGTGAATACCTGGGTGATTTTTCTTTTGAAAATGATATTGATGACTCCAACATCGAAGAACTCAAAGGCAAACTGCGGGCATATTATGAGAATGAGTTCACAGCGGAATTCAAAAAAAGTTCCAAAGGGAAAATGTTTGATATCGACGCACTGCTCGCCGGCCTGAACGAAGAAACCGCCGGGATCCAGTACTATTACATTGCGTTTAACGATCAGCCGGTAACCCAGAAAATGATGATGGATGAAGCCAAAGACCTGGCCGCCTACTCCAGGGATGCCCACCGCATCTATCACCCGTCATTCAGAAGTTATATGAAGCAGTTCGGTTTCAAGGATATCCTTTTTATTGAACCGGAAAACGGAACCATCGTCTACAATGTCGCAAAAGGCCCGGACTTTGGAACCAGCCTGAAAACAGGCCCGTTTAAAGACACGCACCTGGCTAAATTGTTCAATGCCGCGACCGCCGATCCCAAGCCCGGGCAGATCTTTTTCCAGGATTATACCGTATTCGGGCCGGCCATGAATCAACCGGTGGCATTTATCGGTGCGCCGGTCTTTGACCAGGACGGCTTCATCGGTGTTTCGGTATTTGAACTGGGTCTGGATTCGGTCAACGCCATCATGGGTAAACGCGACGGCATGGGAGAAACCGGAGAGACCTACCTGGTCGGGCCGGATCGCCTGATGCGCTCGGATTCATTCATCGACCCTCAAAATTTTTCTGCAAAAAATTCCATCAGCAATCCCCAGTCCGGCAAAATCCAGACCGAATCGGTTAACCTGGCGCTCAAAGGACAGTCCGGCAAAATGGAAACCCACAGCTACCATGGAAACGAGGTCCTGTGCGCTTATGCCCCGCTGGAAATCATGGGGATCAAATGGGCGCTTCTGGCAGACATTGCCGAAGACGAGGCATTTGCCGCCATCTGGGACCTCAAGGTGGTGAACACCGTCATCGCAGTGGTTGATATTGTGATCATTGCCGTGCTGGCCTTTTTCTTTGCCGGCTCCATCACCCGGCCGATTAAACGGGTGGTCAACGGCCTGGATGAACTGGCCCAGGGAGAAGGTGATCTGACCATGCGCCTGCCTGCCAGGGGCAAGGATGAAGTGGCAGACCTGGCGCACAAGTTCAACGCGTTCATGGAGAAACTGCACACCATGATCAAAGAAATCGCCACCGGCGTAGGCACCCTGTCCACGTCCTCAGAATCCCTGGCCGACATTTCCATTGAAATGACGCACGGCTCGGATCAAACTTCGGCCAAGTCCAACACCGTGGCTTCGGCATCCGAAGAAATGAGTGTCAACATGGATTCGGTGGCAGCTGCCATGGAACAGTCCTCCACCAACACCGACACCGTGGCCAAAGCCGCCGGCGAAATGACCACCACCATTGGTGAAATCGCTCAGAATACCACCAAAGCACACGATGTGACCGAAGATGCGGTCAAGCAGATCCACCAGGCCAGTGAAAAAGTCCTTGCCCTGGGGCAGGCGGCCAAAAAAATCGACAAAATCACGGAAACCATCACGGATATTTCCGAACAGACCAACCTGCTGGCCCTGAATGCCACCATCGAGGCGGCCCGGGCCGGTGAAGCCGGACGCGGGTTTGCGGTTGTGGCCAATGAAATCAAGGCCCTTGCCCGCCAGACCGCCCAGGCAACCCTGGACATCCAGCAGCAGATCAATGATGTTCAGAATTCCACTTCATCCACGGCATCAAGCATTGATGAGATCTCCAAGGTGGTTGTCGGCGTGAACGACATTGTCACTGTGATTTCTGCAGCGGTTGAAGAGCAGTCGGCCAGCACCGCGGAAATTGTCAATAACATCAATCAGACCGCGGCGGGCATCACCGAAGTGACCGAGCATGTCAACCAGAGTTCCACAGCATCTTCCAGCATTTCTGAAGAGATTGCCCAGGTCAACCACTCTGCCAATGAAATCAGCCAGAATGCGTCCCAGGTCAAGACCAAGGCGGAAGACCTCTCTACCCTGGCTCACAACCTGAATGATCTGGTCGGCCGGTTTAAAGTTTAAATCAGAAAACCAATACAGCCCCTGAATAAAAGAGCCGGCCGGTGTGAGATTCACACCGGCCGGCTCTTTTTATTTTATCTGAACCATCCTTATTGAGCGGCAGGAGGTGTCAGGGGGCAATCAAACGCCGGGTCAACTGAACACTTGTAATAAGTCCTGAACCCGCCGACTGCTTGATCCAAACCGGAGATATTGATCATAATATCACTTTCTGTATAGTAATCTTTTTGATAATAAACCTGCGTTTCTCCAGGCCGGAATTTGATAATTGACATACCCGGTGCCGCATATGGAAC
>CAZLNA010000294.1:0-3429 GCA_964560485.1 uncultured Desulfobacula sp.
CCCCTGTCCAGGGATTGAAAAGACCGGATCCGATAAAAAAAATAAGGCTGCTGCAGTCCCCTGCAGCAGCCTTATTCTATCTTAATTTAAAAAACACAGGCAGGCGGGCCTGTTCCAAAAATGATCTTACATCATGCCGCCCATGCCACCCATGCCGCCCATGCCGCCGCCGGGCATGCCGCCGCCAGGCATTGCTGCGCCTGCATTTTCTTCAGGTTTTTCAGCGATCATCGCTTCAGTGGTCAGCATGACAGAAGCCACACTGGCAGCATTCTGAAGTGCAAAACGAACCACTTTTTTAGGATCAATTACACCGGCTTCAATCAGATCTTCGTAAACGTCAGTTCTGGCGTTGTAGCCAAAGGCGCCTTCACCTTCCTTGACTTTATTGATCACAACAGAGCCTTCAACACCGGCATTGTCTGCAATCTTGCGCAGCGGTTCTTCAATGGCTCTGGTAATCACATCTACACCGAGCTGTTCTTCGCCGCCGAGATCAAGTGCTTCAAGGGCCTTGATTGATCTGACCAGAGCAACGCCGCCGCCAGGCACAATACCTTCTTCAACAGCAGCACGTGTGGCGTTCAGGGCATCTTCAACACGGGCCTTCTTTTCTTTCATCTCTGTTTCAGTCGCGGCACCGACATTGATCACAGCAACCCCGCCGACCAGTTTGGCCAGTCTTTCCTGAAGTTTTTCACGGTCATAATCTGAGGAGGTTTCTTCAACCTGGGCACGGATCATTTTTACCCGGCCTTCAAGGGCTTCTCTTGAACCTGCACCATCAACGATGGTGGTATTGTCTTTATCAATGGTCACGGTTTTGGCCTGTCCCAGATCCTGGACAGTGACGTTTTCCAGTTTGATGCCGATGTCTTCGGAAACAACCTGCCCACCGGTGAGCACCGCAATATCTTCAAGCATGGCTTTTCTTCTGTCACCAAAACCGGGGGCTTTGACAGCAGCGACATTCAGTGTGCCGCGCAGTTTATTCACAACCAGCGTAGCCAGGGCTTCGCCTTCAACATCTTCTGCAACAATGACAAGGGGTTTTCCGGTTTTTGCAATGTCTTCGAGAACCGGCAGCAGGTCTTTCATGCTGGAAATCTTTTTGTCGCAGATCAGGATAAACGGGCTGTCAAGGGATGCCACCATTTTTTCAGAGTCGGTGACAAAGTACGGAGACAGGTAACCTCTGTCAAACTGCATCCCTTCAACCACATCCAGAGTCGTGTCCATGGATTTGGCTTCTTCAACTGTGATAACGCCTTCTTTGCCGACTTTATCCATGGCTTCGGCAATGATGTTACCGATGGTTTCATCGTTGTTGGCAGAAATTGTGCCGACCTGGGCAATTTCATTCTGGTCTTTGGTGGGCTTGGCCATTTCGCCAAGTGTTTCAACAATTTTTGCTACGGCTTTGTCAATCCCGCGCTTGATTCCCATGGGGTTGTTGCCGGCAACAACCAGTTTCTGACCGTTTTCATAGATTGCACGGGCCAGAACCGTTGCAGTCGTTGTACCATCACCTGCCATATCAGATGTTTTGGAAGAGACTTCCTTTACCATCTGTGCGCCCATATTTTCAAATTTATCTTCAAGATCAATTTCTTTTGCTACTGTAACACCGTCTTTGGTCACGTTGGGAGATCCCCAGGATTTTTCAATAACGACATTTCTGCCTTTGGGGCCAAGCGTTACCACAACTGCATCTGCCAGCGCCTGAACACCTTTAAGCATTGCTTCACGGGCCTTAGCATCGTATTTAATTTCTTTTGCCATCTTTAATCTTCTCCTATATGGTTAAACTACTCAATTACTCCGAGAACATCATCCTGACGCATGATCAGAAAGTCGCTGCCATCGATTTTTACTTCTGTTCCGCCATATTTGCTGAAAAGAATCCGGTCACCGACTTTAACGTCCATGGGAATCGCCTTCCCGTCTTCACCAATTCGCCCGTTTCCGACAGCCACGATCTTGCCTTCTGCCGGTTTTTCCTTGGCCGTGTCCGGGATGATAATACCGCCTTTGGTTTTTTCCTCCTCTTCAACACGTTCAACCAGAATTCTGTCACTCAATGGTCTCAAACTCATGATCACTTTCTCCTTTAAATCCTACAAGTTGTTTAAATCTTTAACTATTTTCTTCGCTTCACTTATCTTTGGCTGGCGCCTTTGATGAAGCTGTTTTTGTTGACTTGGAATCTTTTGCTTGTTTCGCAGCACCTGTTTCCTTTGCACCGGATTTGGACCCGCCGTAATCGGTCACATACCACCCCGAGCCTTTAAGGTGGAATGAACTGTGAGAAATCAGTTTTTTCAGCGGTCCACTGCAATGCGCACAGGTAACCAGGGGCGGCTCGGATATTTTCTGAAATGCTTCTTCAATCCTTCCGCAACTGGAACACTGATACTCGTAAACTGGCATTTTAACACTCCATTTTTCTTTATTGGTCCTTCTGAAAACAATGATAAAATAATAAGTCTTTCACCCTTGTCAAGAAGGCGTTTCCATTTTTTTTCAGGCAGACAGACCAGGGTGGGGGTGAATCCAATTACGATAAAATTCAAGAACTTGCTCCATACCCGGAATCGATACAGAAGAGAGGATGGAAAAGGTCAGTGAATGAACCTTGCTTTCTTCTTCCCAGGTCATTTCAGATTCATTCTTACTTTCGTAACGGTGCTCAAAGGTTGAAAAACGTACCACATGAACCAGCTCATGCGTCAAAATATACAGAAGAAAGGGTTCGAGCTCAAAGGATTTATCCTCTGATGCAAAAAGGATGGCCCTGTCCTGGAGGCAGACCTTATAATAACTGAACAGCGATGACCCCAGCGCTGCCCCCCTTTTTCGGCCCTGGTATTTAATCACCTGTGCAAAAGGCCCGTCGAGCAGTTCATGCCCGGCAAGGTCCTTGGCTGTCTTGATATCATACCGGTCTTTGAGCCACTGGCTGGTGGAAAGCTTATAGTAATTATTGACCAGCTCCTCAGAATTGTGAGCCGCCTGAGCCACTTTGTCGAGCTCGGTATGATTAAAACAGCGATCTGTCTGCCATTGTGTCATGCAAGATTTAACCGTAAAATAAAAGGTTGGACATCAAAACATACTTTATGCTATAATTCTTATTTACCAAACAATAAGCATTATAATAATTCAGACAAGGGAGGTGATTGGTTTGGGCAGTGTTATCAAAAAAAGAAGAAAAAAAATGCGGAAACATAAACACAGAAAACTCCTTGCCAAGACCCGGCACCAGCGTAAGAAAAAATAGCCGTTAGGATAGGGGGAGTATTGAGTTGTCATACAACTCAATACTCTATGGCCCTTTAACTATTCCTCAACCTTTTTAAAGTATTTCATGAAGTCCGAATCTGTTGACAGGATCAGCGTACTGTCTTTTTGCAGCGTTGCCCGATACAC
>CAZLNA010000295.1:0-3419 GCA_964560485.1 uncultured Desulfobacula sp.
GATAGAAACGGGGACTATCTGGCACTGGTAGAAAACGGTGTCAGCATCAATCATGCCTACGGTCCGGCTCAATCGACGTTTGCCCACCATATCATGAAAACCATTGACGAGAAGATGAAATCCTATAAAAATGCCAGCAGGCCGGTATATTCAACCGGCAACAAGAGCCTGGACGCTCTTTTTTTAATGACCAACGCATTCATGCAGACCATGTCGAGAATTGATATTTTAAAATCAATTGTTGCGACCGCCCGGCTGACAAAACTGAATGCAGATTTTTCCATTCAAGACGCAGACCAAAAGTCTGCTTTGGAGAGCCTGGTCAATGCTGCTGCGAAAAAACAGATGGAAGATCTCATCAGCAGCAAGCCTTTAGAGTCCGCACCTTTGGATTATGGGGTCGTCCTGACCATGATCCTGACAAACCTGGTGCCTGGCCAGCTTGATCTCGATAAAATGAAAGAGAAAACCAGTGATGCCTTTTTAAAACGCAAAATAGAAGCGTGCAAAAAACTGCCAAGGGGCAAATACACATGGAAGGATGTTGATAAGCAGGTGAGTGACATGTTGAAATAGTGGCTGATTTTAATATAACCTTTGAAGCTGAGGCATATGTAATTCAGCATGACAAATTATTACATTTTTTATCCAATTTAAAACATATAATTCCTAATTTCTGTTTTTTTATTTGCCGGTTCCAGCTTGAAAAGCCCTGTCCGCCCGCAGGTGTCAGAGTGGTATCATAATTGCATTTACAGCTTGCGTGGCAAGGTGCCGGCAGCACGTTTGACAATTTAATTTGAGCAGGAAAAAATCATGAAAAAAATGCCGTATCAGATTTTAAGCGTTATTGTTCTTTTTTTGATCACCACATCATGCGCCTCTGTGCAGAAAACAGCTCCGGTCTCAGAATCTGCCATTGCAGATCTGAACCCGGCGTTCAATGCAGGAGAATACCGGTCAAGCGAGGATGGCGTGGTCATTCTCATGGATGCATCTTCTTCAATGGGAGAATCATATGACGGCTATCGAAAATTTGATATTGCCAAAGCATTTGTCAACCGGATGAACAGAACCCTGCCCCCGATATCAGCTATCACCGGGTTGAGGACCTTTGGTCATGCACCCCAGCTATCCGCCCGGAACACAGAACTTTTTTACGGCATGGAGGGTTATGACCGGTCTAAACTGAACCAGAGCCTGTCAGATATTTCCGTTCCCGGCGGCCCCACCCCCATGGCAGATGCCATATACGCGGCTGGCGAGGATCTGAAAAAAATCAAAGGTAAAAAGGCCCTGGTCATTGTCAGCGACGGCAAGGACCTGGACCAGTCACCAGTGATTGCGGCCCGCCACCTCAACACCCTGTTTTCAGAAAATATCTGCATTGTCACGGTGCTGGTGGGAGAAGATGAAGAGGGCAGAACCCTGATGGAAAACATTTCATCCGTCTCTGCCTGCGGACACACCATGGCTGCCTTAAAATCCGATACATCTGAGCCGCCGGCCCGATATGTGACCGATCTGAGATTGAAAAAAGCCGTAGTCACCACGGTTGAACCCAAAATACCCCAGAAAAAAGAGATCGGGCTTGGGTATCATCCGCCGGAACCGGCCATTAAAAAACTGGAAAAAATCCATTTCAATTTTGACGATGCCGCCCTGACCAAGCAGGCGCAGCTAATTCTTGACGCGCATATCCAAAAGCTGCTTGATTCGCCGGACGTCAGAATCATTATCCAGGGCCATGCCTCAGCTTCGGGTAAAAAAGAATACAACCAGCGCCTGAGCGAAAAACGCGCCCTTTCTGTTAAAAAATACCTGGAAACCATTGGCCGGATTGCACCGGAACGACTCACCATTGTCGGATTCGGGGAGACAAAGCCATTTGCAATTGAACCTGATCCAGGAAAAACGGACTCTCCCCAGGCCAGATCCAACCGACGGGTGGTGTTTGAGCTTTCAGATTAAAAAACCTGTCGTTTGACGATTTTTCAAACCCTGAAGACTACCGGTTGATTTGACATGAAAGCGCTTTTCTCCTAAAGTGACACTTGATTGATCTTATCCGGAGAAGCCTTGATGAAACGTAATCTTCTTATCTTGTTTGTCCTGTTGTTCTGCCTGACAGGTGCGGCATCTGCCAAACGCTGTGCCCTGGTCATCGGCAACAGCCTCTATCGAGAGGCCCCTTTAAACAACCCGGGAAATGATGCAGACGATATCGCCCGGGCCCTTGACGAGATCGGATTTGATCCGGTGATTAAAATCACCAATGCCACTTTAAAACAGATGGAGAACGCACTGAACCGCTTCAGCAGGCAGCTCAACACCGGGGATATTGCCTTTTTCTACTATGCCGGCCATGCGGTTCAGATCGACGGGCTAAATTATCTTCTGCCCATCCGCCACCAGGTCGCCTCCCAGAGTGACGTGAAATTCAAGGCCATGAATCTTGGCATGGTCCTGGGCCGGATGGAAGATGCCAGGACCACCAATGTAATCATCCTGGACGCCTGTCGGGACAATCCCCTTGGCCGGGGGCTGAGCCGCTCAATCAAAAAAGGCCTTGCCGCTGTACAGGACAAACCTTTGGGGTCCATCATTGTCTACGCCACAGCCCAGGGCAGAACCGCTGCAGACGGCGAGGGCAGAAACGGCCTGTTCACGGGTGCTTTTTTAAATTATCTCAGGCAGCCGGACCTGGAAATCAACACCCTTTTCAGACGGGTGGGAAAAGATGTGCAGAAATTATCTGACGGCCGCCAGATTCCCTGGGCAGAATCCTCGATTTATGATGATTTTTATCTTTTCCCAAAAAACGAGGTCCCGGTCTCAAGACCCCATGAACGCTATGCCCTTCCCCCTTCCAAAACCACGCCCCAGAAACCGGACAAAGAAATCGTATTCTGGCAGTCGATCCGTGACAGCAGCGATCCGGCTTTATTTGATGCCTATATTAAAAAATTTCCCAATGGCACCTTCTATGAACTGGCAATCATAAAAAAAGACCGGCTGATCAATCAGCAGCAGGCGGCATCCCCCCAGCGAAAACCTGTACCTCAAGCAGGCCTTTCTGCCTGGTATGATTTTCAGGCGATCAAAGACCTGTCAAAAATCGGTCAAAAAATAGATGCAATGCTCAAAAAGAAAAAAACAGAACAAATCCGTGAATTAAAAGAACGAAAACAGCATCTGAGCAATCTCAAACTGCGGTATGAAAGAGAATCCATGGTCATGAGCGACCGCATGCGAAGACAAAAAGAACTGGAAATCAAAATGCGTGCTGACGAACTCAGGCAATCGTCGGACGAATACCGCCATGAGTACAGCCGTCTTGAAAAAAGACTGATGACTGTCCTCAAAAAAGAAACCAGAAAAACCGTTTATGCCCTTCAGCAGGGTTTGAAAATCCGCTT
>CAZLNA010000296.1:0-3404 GCA_964560485.1 uncultured Desulfobacula sp.
GCGCCGCCTTTTCACCGGCCTTAACGGACAAATTAATCCCTTCAAGCACGTGCCCGTCCCGTTCATTATATGAAAACACAATATCTCTTAATTCCAAAGCCCCCTGTGTGACCCGCATGTCGTTTTGTTCGGGATAACCAGTACCAGAGGGTTGATTTACCAGTTCATTCACGCGCCTGGCAGCGGTCTCACACGCAGACAGATGCTGAAAAGCGCCGGCAATGGGCATCAACATTTCAATACAGGCCAAGGCCATAAATGCAATCATGGCAAACAGGGGGCCGGGAGGCTGATGATCGCCGACACCGGAAGCGGCCAGGTAAAGGATTAACACCATGACCAGGCCATGGCAGAGAATCAGAGCCGCCTGGCTCAGTGCCATCACATGTGCCATAACCTGCTGGCTTTGGAAAAAAGAGCGTTCGGATCGGGTTATTTGCTTGCGAAATCGTTCAGTGGCACCAAAAAGAGAGATTTCAGCCAGCCCCTGCACAAACTCCAGGATCCGGATACGCAATAGTCGTTTGCTTCGGATCAGTTCTATGCCTGATTTCCGGCCCAGAAAATAAAAGATCCATGGCATGATCAGCCAGATTAACAACAGACTGCTGCACAACAGCAGGGCTAACCGGGTATCGATCCACGCAACAAAGAAAAACAATCCTATCAGCATGAATAATACCGATAACATCGGCGTAATCAATTTTAAATAAACATGATCCAGGGTGTCGATATCCGCCACCAGACGATTAAGCAATTCTCCCTGCCGAAGTCCCTTCATATTCTTGGCACTCAGCGGCATGACCTTCTGCCATGCCCAGACCCGGAGCTGGGTAAGCAGCCTGAATGTGGCTTCATGGGTTGCCAGGCGTTCACAATACCGGCTTGCGGTTCGCATAATTGATAAAAAGCGGACCCCCCCACTGGGTGTAAAAAAGTTGAATGCCTGTGCCGTGGCAAGGGTTAAGCCGGCCACGGCTGCCGCAGATAAAAACCACCCTGAAAGGGATAGCAGGCCGATCCCGGCCATTAATGTGGTCACACTCAGGGCCAGACCAATGAACATCATTCGCCAATGATGTTTAAATAATTTAATAAACGGCAGCAGGGCTTTCATTGGATCATTTCCTTTGGATCCCGGCCTTTGCTGTTTCTTTCATTATCTTCTGGATCATCGGTCTGCATCTGTTTAAACAGGCCCGGTACCCTGTCTAACTCTTTAAAAGAGCCCTGCTGAACAATGGCCCCTTGATCCAGCACCAGAATCACATCCATCGGGCCCAGCTGATCCAATCGATGGGTAACCATCAGGCAGGATGCGTCTGTCATTGCATCACGCAGTGCAGAGAGGACGGCCTGTTCGCTGATTCTGTCCAGACTGGCTGTGGGTTCATCCAGTAAAAACAGGCATGCATCCTGCCCGAGCGCGCGGGCCAATGCGATACGCTGGGCAATCCCCACGGAGACGCCTGCCATTTGCTCCCCAATGGGGTGATCCAGCCCAAGATCCTGCTGGTCAACAAAATCGAGTACATGGGCTTTTTCAAGTAAGGTTTTAATTGTCGCATCATCCATACCCGGGTCGGCCATGGACACATTCTCCCGGACAGATCCGTGGAAAAGCTGCGGATCCTGGCCAAGCCATGCAATATGGGACCGCCAATCTGCCAGGCTCAGCGTATTTAACTCAGTACCATTGATTTTAAGGGAACCCTGGTAGGGTAAAAATCCCAGCAATCCATTTAACAGGCTGGTTTTCCCAGAGCCGCTCGGACCCACCACAGCCATATGCTGACCATTGTTCAACTGAAAACTGATGGGTCCCACCAGTGAAATGCCTGAATGGCTCTTTATGGTAAAATCCCGGGCGATGATCTCTATCCCGTCCTGAGGATTTATTGATCTGACAAAGTGCTTTTTTTCATCGGTTACGGTGGGTTGGGCTGTCGTCTCAATCTCATACGCCAATAGTTCCATTAACTCCTCAGCCGCCCCAACAGCCTGGGCTTTGGCATGATAATGCGTTCCCAAGTCACGCAGCGGCTGGTAATACTCGGGGGCGAGAATCAGGACAAACATACCGGTAAACAGGCTGAATCCACCATTATAATGACCAAAATCCAGGTGACCCAGATACCCGAGACCAAAATAAAGAGCGGTCAATGCGATGGATACGGCAGCAAAAAATTCCAATACGGCGGAACTTAAAAAAGCGATGCGCAGGACAGCCATTGTCTTTTCACGAAAAGTTTCAGAGGCCGCTTCAATCCTCTTTTTTTCTATATGTCCCTGATTAAACAGTTTTAAGGTGCTTAAGCCTTTTAAGCGGTCCATGAAATGGCCGCTCAATCTCTCCAGGGCACTGAAATTTTTCCGGTTGGCACTGGCTGCCCCCATGCCCACAAGTATCATGAATAACGGGATCAAAGGTGCCGTGAAGAGTAAAATAAATCCGGCGGCCCAGTTTAACGGGAACACAACAGCAAGAATCGTCATCGGAACACATCCGGCCAGCATCATTTGCGGCAAATACCGTGCATAAAAATCATGAAGATCCTCAATCTGCTCAAGCACAATGCTCGCCCAGCTGCCCGCGGGTTTTCCCTTGATAAAAGCCGGTCCCAGCATACCGAGCTTGTCCAGTACCGCGCTGCGAATCTCCAGGCGAAGCCGTTTCCCTGATTCAAACGCACTGCGCTCCCGGGCAAACGCCAAAATGGCGCGCAACGGGATCAGCATCAGCAAAAATAAAAACGGTTTGTTGAGTTCTGACACAGGGATATTGGAAATGATGATGTCATGAAGGATGCCTGCGATAAGGTAGGCCTGTATGATAAGGGCAGCCCCGGTTAGAAAACCAAATATGACGGTTTGATAAAGATAAAAGCCGCATGCGGTTTTCTGCTCTTTTAGCCAGGCGGCCAATCGCTTTTCTACTGCATCATCCATAATTTCCCAGGTGCTCGCGTATCAATCAAACCCAATTGCATATTGCGGGTGTTAAGACAGCGTCTGTTTAACCGGGCATACCCTGGCTCCGTAAGAATCTTTTTTTGTCCTTTTAAGATTCATACTTCTAACCAATAAACTGAACCGCCTGATCCAGAGCAGCCCTGTCAGTCCGGGTCTTATTCGCATCCGCATTGTCGTCCGCGTATCCAAACGACATGCCGAAAAGAAGACCCTGGCTCTCCGGGTAATTGAAAAATTGTCTGACCGGGTCCGGGAATTGCCCCAACGCCCCCTGCATGCAGGATGAAATCCCCTTTTCAGTCATCAGCAAAGCCAGGGACTGTGCATAAATGCCCAGGTCAACAGCACCCATGAGCCCCAGGTATTTTTCCATGACGAAAAAAGCGGCATGCGGGGCGTCAAAAAACGACCAGTTCCTAAGCATGGCCATG
>CAZLNA010000297.1:0-3401 GCA_964560485.1 uncultured Desulfobacula sp.
TGATTTTTGCCGTCAGCCCCCGGCCCGGGGCAGATTGAAATTCAAGCACACCGTCGTGGTCTGAAATGATTTTTTCCGAAATCGACAGACCTAAACCTGTTCCGCCGTCATCCCTTTTTGTGGTAAAAAAGGGTTCGGTAATCTTTCGAAGATCCTTTTCATTCATTCCCCGGCCCGTGTCAGAGATCTGAAGAATAGCTGTGCCGGCTCGGTCATCAGACCGGGTTGAAATGTCAATGGATTCTTCCTGGCTGTCCAGGGCCTGGCACGCATTCAACAAAAGATTGATCATTACCTGCTGCAGTTTTTGAAAGTTCCCCCTGACTTTGGGCAGCACCGGCGCTGTGTGAACATGAAGGTGACGGGTGGCCTTTTTCAGGTGCGGCTGCATCAGATCCACCGATTTTTGGACCAGTTCGTCCAGGTCAACAACTTCATCCATCACCGCTGTTGTCGGTTTGGAAAAATCCTTGAGTTCTGAAATAATCTGCTTGATGCGGGCGGACCCGTCTTCGATACCTGACAGCATTGAGGTGATCCGGTGGCTCAACTCCGGATATGGCATGGAACAGAATTCAGTGTCCGGATGTGAGGTATAGTAGGCCTCCATCACCGGTGTAATGGCTGCCCAGGCTTTCTTCAGATTTGGTGCATTCAGCATCAGTGCGGTTGCCGGGTTGTTGATTTCATGGGCAACGCCGGCCACCAGGATGCCTAAAGAGGTCATTTTATCTGCCTGGATGAGCTGTTTTTCTCTAAGCCGGCTTTTTTCAATGGCCTGGATCTGAGCTTTTTTGACTTTTACGGACCGCCAGATAACATATCCGGATAAAGAGATGAAAAGCGCCATGATCATCAGGCAGGTATATGTCAGGTGTCGGGTAATGGATGAAATCTGTTCTCTGACATCTTCCACATAGATGCCGGTCCCCACCACCCAGCCCCAGGGTTCAAACCCTCTGACATAGCTGATCTTGGGCACGATCCGGCTGGGGTCTGATTTCCACTGCCACAAATAGTCCACAAAACCCGACTTGTTTTTTTCCACCAGGCCGACCATTTCGGTGAACAGTTTTTTCCCGGCCGGATCTTTGAACTGGGAAATATCTTTACCTTCCAGGTCTGGCCGGTAAGGGTGCATTACCATCACCGGCACCATGGTATTGATCCAGAAGTAATCCTGCTGCTCAGGCCCGTAGCGAAGGTGTTTGATGTGTTCCACAGCACTCTGCTGAGCCGCCTTTTCACTGATCTCACCATTGAGATAACGACTGTGATACAAACGAAGAATAGACCATGCCGAGTCGGTCAGATGCATGATGCTTTCCCGTTTGTCATCCATCATGTTTTTCTCGATCAGCGGAATAATCAACAGAAAAATGGTGAGTACAAAAAGCAGAATGGTCAGAGCCACCGGTATGACAATTCTTACCGGAAGGGTCCGGAGGAACAGTGTTTTCTCTGCATCCGCTTTTCGACTGGTATTCATGAACGCACCCCTGTTGTGAGCGCTCAAAGCATGACACGACTCTTTCTTTGCGTCAACAAAAAGATTGGGATGCTATTTGGGTGGTATCAGTAATTCTGATCTGCGTATTCCACCCATCCGCCGGTCTTTACCAGCGTCCGGTCAAAACCGGAAAGCTCAAAATCAATGGTTTCGGAACGGTCCTGTGCGTTTACCGTAAGCCGTGCATTGTCAACATCCACATCGATACGGGTCAGTTCTCCGGCATATACTTCAAACAGATGACCGATCACTGTTTCAGGCAGTTCAATAGCCATCATGCCGCAATTGTACATATTCTGCCTGAAAATCCTGGCAAAACTGGGGGCAATCACCGTATTAATCCCATTCACTTCCAATGCCCATGGTGCATGTTCCCTGGAAGAACCGCATCCAAAATTTTCACGGGTGACAATCACGGCTTTACCGGATATATCAGTCTTCGGATCAAACCCCTCCATTTTCAAATCTTCCAGCAGGTGGGGCTTCATGGCGATTTTTTCAATTTCGGTCAGATATTTGGCCGGGATAATTTCATCCGTATTGATATCGGACCGGTCAAGAAAAAGGACCTCTCCGTTAAATGTTTTCATGGTGCTTCGTCTCCTTTCCTATAAAAGATCCGGGGTTGAGAGTTCTCCGGCAATCGCTGTGGCAGCTGCACTGGCAGGGCTCATGAGATGGACCATACCGCCTTTGCCCATCCTGCCGTTAAAATTCCGGTTCGTGGTGGCAGCAGCAACTTCCCCGTCTGCCAGGACACCATTGCTCATCCCAAGGCATGCACCGCAGGTCGGGTTTGTAACACAGAATCCTGCATCCATGAAAACCTTGATCAGTCCTTCTTCAAGGGCACTTGAAAAAATCTGGGGTGTGGCAGGCGACACAATTGCACGGACCTTATCGCTGATGGTTCTGCCTTCAAGCACTTTGGCAGCAATTCGTAAATCCTCAAGCCGCCCATTGGTGCAGGAACCGATATACACCTGATCCACTGGTGTCCCTTTCATCTGGGATATCGGCTTAACACAGTCCGGTTTGTATCCGTAAGTGGTCAGCGGTTCAAGGTCGCTGACATCAATCGTTTTTATTTTGGCATATTCTGCATCCGGATCAGAACAGAATACGCTGAAGGCTTGAAGCGCCCTTTCCCTGCTTTCATACTCCTGGTCAATAAAAGGCCAGAGGTATTCAACCGTGGTCATATCAGGCAGACAGATCCCGCTGGTCGCCCCGGCTTCCACAGCCATATTCGACAGTGTCATCCGTTCATCCATATTCATCTGATCCACAATACTGCCGGTAAACTCGATCACCATGTTGGTGGCGCCGTTCACAGTCAGTTCATGAATGACTTTAAGGATAATGTCTTTTGCATAGACTTGTGGCGGCAATGTCCCTACAATATTGATCTTATACGTCTGCGGCTGTTTAAATGTGCAGACCCCTTTTAAGATCCCTACCTCAAGATCAGTGGTTCCCACGCCAGCTGCAAATGCACCAAAGGCGCCGTGTGTGCAGGTGTGCGAATCCCCCATAATGACAGTAAAACCCGGCCGCACGAATCCTTTTTCCGGAAAGATCGCATGGCAGACACCATTGCGTCCGATATCAAAGAAATCTTTTATGCCGTGACGAATCGCCCACTCTCGAAGAATTTTTCCCTGCATGGCCGTCTTGGAATCTTTCGCCGGTGTGACATGGTCAATCACCGCCTTGATTTTTTCCGGATCAAAAACCCGGTCTTTGCCCCTTGCCACAAGGTCCTGTATTGCAGTGGGGGTTGTAATTTCATGGCAGAACACCCGGTCCAGGCGCAGGACGCTGACATCACCAAACGGTTCGTCCACCAGATGAGATTGAAAAATTTTTTCTGCGATGGTTTTTCCCATTT
>CAZLNA010000298.1:0-3393 GCA_964560485.1 uncultured Desulfobacula sp.
CGGGATGGGGTTTTCCAGGCCGCCGCCATAAATCTTCAGGGAAACTTTGGGTCCGGGTTTTTCCTTGTCTGCACCGCTGGCTTTGGCAATTGTCTCCAGGCGTTCCTGAAATTTTTCGGTATCAAAGGTTACCGGGGATGTCCCCCGGCCCACAACAATGCCGAGCACAAACATCCAGACAGCAATAAAAATATAGATCAGATATTTTAAAACCCCTTTAAAGGACCCTTTCATACCTGTTACATTCTTTCCGGCGCTGAAACCCCAAGAAGTGCCAGCCCGTTCCGGATCACCTTTTTAACACTGAGAACAAGGCTTAAACGGGCCAACGTCAATTCCGTGTCATCGCAAATAACCTTGTGCTTGTTGTAATAACCGTGAAATGCCGACGCCAGACTCATTAAATAGGTAAAAATCACATGGGGGTGAAGTGTTCTGGCGCTTTTTTCAACCTGTTCCTGAAAGGTGCTCAAGGTTTTGAGCAGCCCGATATCTTCCGGTGTATCCAGCCGGTCAAGGTGATGACCCTGGTTGAAATCTGCCTGTTCAATGATCCCGGCGTCCTTTGCCTTGTTCAGAATGCTTGTGATCCTGGCATGAACATATTGGACATAATAGACCGGGTTTTCAGAATTTTTCTGTTTGGCCAGTTCAAGATCAAAATCAAGTCCGGAATCATAGCTGCGGCTTAAGAACATGAAGCGGGCGGCATCTTTGCCCACTTCATCAACAATATCCTTTAAGGTCACAAACTGGCCGGCACGGGTGGACATCTGGGCGGGTTTTCCGTTTCGAAGCAGGTTGACCAGCTGGACCAGGATGACCTCAAACTGTTCTATTTTCCGGCCCGAGGCAACCACAGAGGCCTGAATCCGTTTAATATAGCCGTGATGATCCGCACCCCAGACATCAATGACCCGGTCAAACCCTCTTTCAAATTTTTCCATATGATAGGCAATGTCTGAGGCAAAATACGTGGTCAGGCCGTTGTTGCGCACCACCACGCGATTTTTTTCATCACCGAAATCTTCAGTCCTGAACCAGAGCGCACCCTCTTCTTCAAAAATCAGGCCTGATTGTTTAAACGATTCAATAGCCGACTGGACCCGGTTTGAATCATACAGGCTCTGCTCGCTGAACCATTGATCAAAATTGACGCCGAATGATTCAAGATCCCCTTTGATACCGGCCAGGATCCGGCTGGCGGCAAACTTGGCGCAGACCATGACAGCATCTGCCTCGTCCTGGTCTGCAAAATCCGGCCCATGATCTGCAAGCACCTGGTCTGCCAGCTCCCGGATATAATCCCCCTGGTAGCAGTCCTCTGGAAAATCAATGCTTTTTCCTGCCTTTTCCTGGAGCCTGAGCCATACAGACTGGCCAAGGGTCCTGATCTGGCGGCCGGAATCATTGATATAGTATTCTTTTTGGACATCATATCCGGCAAAGGCAAGGATGGCGGCAGTGGCATCCCCGACTGCCGCACCCCTTCCGTGTCCCACATGCAGCGGGCCTGTGGGGTTGGCACTGACAAATTCAACCTGGACTTTTTCTTTATTGCCGATACCGGAAGAGCCGTAAGCCGCGTCCTGGGTCAGAACCTCTTCCACCACCGGGTGCCAGGCAGCAGTGGAAAGAAAAAAATTGATAAACCCGGGACCGGCGATTTCCACCTTTTCAATCATTTTTCCGGTTTCAATAAAGGGGACCAGGCTTTCGGCAATTTTACGGGGCGCCATTTTCTGGACCTTGGCTGAAACCATGGCAAAGTTGGTGGAATAGTCGCCATGGGAGGTGTGTTTAGGCGCTTCAATCTCCATTTCAGGGATCTGGTCAACTGGCAGCGCATTGTTTTCAACCGCTTTTCTTACCGCATCAACAACAATTTTTTCAATGGCAGATTTCATCAGTGGCCTTAATTTTCGTGTTCAGATATATCCTCAGGCATAAACTTTGGCGTATCATCTCCAGTGTCAATTTCCTTGATCTCATCTTCTTTTGAATCCCCGTCCTCTTCCAGGATTTTGTCAAACTCGACATCATCATCCAGGCTGAAGTCTTCCTCTCCCGGGAAGGATTCAGAGTCATCATATTCAACACTGATTTTTTCCTGATCCGCCTTGAAAAACGCAAGCGTGCTCTCGTAAAGTTTGTTGGACAGATCTGAAATAGGGAAAAAGCTTTTGCGCCGAAGCTGGCTGGTAAAGGCCTGAACACCGCCTGCAGATGCCGCTTTCATCTGGTCAAGATCGTAGGTTTCTTCAAGAAGGGGCATGATCACTCCCGGATCCACCTCGCTGAACTCGACAACCGTGAGCACATTGTTTTTCACATCCTTCTTAAATTCAATTTTCTGCTTCATTCCAAGTCTCCTGATTATGATTTATCACAAACTTTTTAATATAGCGCAACCGCTTCGTATGTCAATAAAAATCGGCCTTGCGACTGCTGCATTCCAGCCTGTCATCTGCCTGAACACCGCCATTCATAGCAGCCTTGAGACCCGACCAGTTATTCTTTTTTTCAGGCGCCTGTCTTTTATCTGACAATAATTGGCTTGACCTCTACACCCCAAGGTGATATAAATTTTGGGTTATTTTTCGGAGGAGTGACTGAGTGGCTGAAAGTGGCGGTCTTGAAAACCGTTGAGTCGAGAGGCTCCGTGGGTTCGAATCCTACCTCCTCCGCCACATAAAATGATCATGCGGAGAAGTGACCGAGCTGGCTGAAGGTGCTCGCCTGCTAAGCGAGTGTACGGGGAAACTTGTACCGAGAGTTCGAATCTCTCCTTCTCCGCCATTTTAATTCCAGAAGAAGACCATCAAATTGGATGATCTTCTTTTTTTTGTCTGGATTACAGGACTCCTAATTTCCGCTGACCCAAGCCTATTTAATTCAATCAACAATTATCCGGCCGCATTAGATTGGCTGTCTGTATAAAAGAATCCTTTTTGTGGAATATTTTTCCCATATTCTTACTTTTTTTACTTAACACAAACCATGCTCTAAATACGAAACAATCTGATTTAAAAGCAAATTCAACACCTAACCGCAAGATATGTCCGGTGGTACGCTTATTGCTTTAAACATCAGTCAACGTTGCTTAAAGATAACAATACAAAAAACAAACCTTCAAAAAGAGGATATTATGAAAACAAAAATTTTATTGTCGTCAATCTTAGGGTTTTTACTCATCAACCTGGCAGGTGTAGCCCATGCCTTGATTATTGACATTGACTCCTACCCCAACACTCAAATTTCAGTTACCCTGGATGCCGGACATTACACAGCCACACCCTTTGCCGGAAACTTTACGGCCTGGAATGCCTGGGGATACGTTGATGGCGATGCAAGCCAGTACCCACTCCCCATTGGCGACAGACCGCCTGTTGG
>CAZLNA010000299.1:0-3374 GCA_964560485.1 uncultured Desulfobacula sp.
ACCTCAATTCCCCCTGACAGGGCCTCAATTACCGGCACGACCCGGCGGATCTCTTCCCCTTCAGTCACAGGCTCGGCAAAGGGCCTGGAGGATCCCCCGCCGATATCGAGGATGTGGGCACCGTCTGCCACCAGCTTTTTGGCCTGGGCCACAGCTGTTTCAATCGTATTGAATTTGCCGCCGTCTGAAAAGGAGTCGGGTGTGGCATTCAGAATGCCCATGATACAGGCCTTCGACCCCAGGCTTAATTCATAATTATCCCACTTGAGGGTATAAGGTGTCATGAACCGTCCTATTCAGAAGGTTTTTCCCTGTCATCATCATCCAGATCCAGGGTCTCGTCACTCTCATCAGCCAGTTCAGCATCAATTTCAATGGATCCATCAATCTCTTCAGACACGACCGGGGTGTCCTGTTCCACCGGTTCTTCCGGCCCGGTATAAACGTTTTTCCGGCCGAAAAAATCAAAATCCGGACGGTATTCTGCTATGAGTTCATCGAGTTCAGGGCCGAGAACCGTTTCTTTTTCCATAAGCAGGTCAGTCAACGCATGGAGGATTTCAATATTTTCCTCCAGAATCTTTTTAGCTCTCTGGTAGGCCCGATCAATGATGGCAGCCACTTCAGCATCAATCTTGCGTGCTGTATCTTCTGAATAATCTTTGGCCTGGGTCATTTCCCGGCCGATAAAGATATTGTCATCATGGGTTTCATATGAAAGCAGCGCAAGATTTTCACTCATCCCGAAAGTCCTGACCATCCGGTTGGCGAGCTGGGTTGCCTGTTTGATGTCATTTGAGGCCCCTGTACTGATCCGTTTAAAAATTATTTCTTCTGCCGTCCGGCCGCCAAAGGCGATGGCCAGTTCATTCTCAAGCTGATCCTTGTATTTAAAATCCCCTTCTTCAGGCAGGAACCAGGTCACACCAGCCGCCCTTCCCCTGGGAATGATGGTGATCTTATTCACAGCATCGGTATTGGGAAGAAATCTTGCCACCAGGGCATGGCCGCCTTCATGATAGGCTGTTGTCTTCTTTTCCTCTTCCTTGATGATCTTGGACTTGCGTTCCAGTCCCATGTAGACTTTGTCTTTTGAATCTTCAAAATCCCTCATGGTCAGTTTTTCATGATCCCGCTTGGCTGCCATCAGTGCAGCCTCATTCACCAGATTTTCCAGGTCAGCCCCGCTGAAACCGGGGGTTCCTTTCGCGAGGATGACCGGATCCACATCATCTGCCAGGGGTGTTTTTTTCATGTGCACCCGCAATATTCCTTCACGGCCCTTGATGTCCGGCATATCCACCACAACCTGGCGGTCAAAACGGCCGGGTCTGAGCAGCGCCGGATCGAGAACATCGGAACGGTTGGTGGCCGCCATAAGGATGACGCCTTCATTGGACTCAAATCCGTCCATTTCCACCAGAAGCTGGTTCAATGTCTGTTCCCGCTCATCATGCCCGCCGCCAAGGCCTGCACCCCGCTGGCGGCCGACAGCATCGATCTCGTCAATAAAAATAATACAGGGTGCATTTTTTTTACCCTGTGCAAAGAGATCCCTGACCCGGGAAGCACCGACACCCACGAACATTTCCACAAAATCAGATCCGGAAATAGTAAAAAAGGGAACACCGGCCTCACCTGCCACTGCTCTTGAAAGCAGGGTCTTACCGGTTCCGGGGTTACCCACCAGCAGCACCCCCTTGGGAATCCGGCCGCCCAGCCGGGTGTATTTGGATGGATTTTTCAAGAAATCCACCACCTCTGTCAATTCTTCTTTGGCCTCGTCAATTCCCTGGACATTGGCAAAGGTAATCTTTTCGCCCTTATCATCCATCAGCCGGGCACGGCTTTTACCGAACGAAAGGGCTTTTCCGCCGCCTGCGCCGCCCTGCATCTGCCGCATGAAAAAGATCCACACACCGATCAGCACGATCATGGGCAGCCAGGATACGATAATCGACATAAACCAGTTGGATTCAGCCGGCGGCTTGGCCTTGATGGTCACGCCGTTGGTTCTGAGCATGCGGATAAGGTCAGCATCTTCAGGTGCAAAACTTTTAAAACGGGCACCGCTGCTGTCTGTCACAAACAGTTCCTGGCCCTGTATGACCACACTCTGGACCCTGCCGTCCTCCACCATGGAGATGAATTCTGAATAGCCGATATCCACCTGGCCGGCCTGCTGCTGGTTGAAAATATTGTAGAGCATGACCATCATCAGAACGATAACCAGCCAGAGAGAGATATTTTTATAGATTTGATTCAAGGCATTTCCTTTCGTTATATTAAAACTATCCTATATATAAACATGAAATCATAATATACAAGAAAATCTTTTATCTGGGTCAATTAAGCTTTTCCAGCGTTTTTGCCCTTGCGCTGACGCGCTTGTTTTTCAGCCTGTCCCAACTGCCGGAGACCACTCTTTTCCCTCTTGATTTCAAGCTGTTCACCATGCTTGTACACCCGTATCTGTCCGGGAAGGTCGAGGCTCTGGCCAGAGGGGCGGTCAAAGCAGAATGACATGATATTTTTCAAATGAACCAGCGAAATCCGTTTCAAGTCACCCTTCACCTGTTCCAGCGCCTGCCGGATCACGCGGTTCAACAGGGCCGGGTGAAGCGTGGACAGGGCCTGAAGCGACAGGACAAGACTTTCCCTGTTTGTTCTGATAAGGCATGCTGCCAGCGCAGCATCGGCCTGACCGGCCAGATACGCTTCCTCGTTTTTCATCACCTGGCTGAGTCGGTCAAGGGCATCATTGATGTCCGGATTAAAAGAACGGGCCAGAAAAGGGATGAGCTCGTTTCGGATGCGGTTGCGCAGATAGACCGGATCGTTATTGGATGCATCGATCCGGAAGGCCTGTCCACTCTTTTTAAGAAAAGAAAGGATCTCATCTTTTGAGGTCTGTATCATCGGACGGATGATTCGCTGGTCCCGGACAGGGGGTATCCCGGAAAGACCACGGGTGGCGGCACCGCGCAGAAGATTCATCAGGACCAACTCGGCATTGTCATCCCTGGTATGGCCGGTGGCAATTTTCGTATACCCGTGGGCCTGGGCAACGGTTTCAAAAAATGCATACCTGACCTTTCGGCCGGCAGTTTCCACAGACAATTTGTTTTCAGCTGCATAGGCAGCGACATCCTGGGAATCCTCATGAATCTGCAGACCCATTTCTTTGGCCAGACTTCGGACAAATGCGGCATCTGTGTCTGATTCTTCCGGCCTGAGCTGGTGGTTGAGATGGGCAACGCCGATACGCAGCTGCCATTTTGACTTCAGCCGACAGAGCACCTGAAGCAGGGCAACCGAATCCGGTCCGCCGGAGACTGTCACAAGAACGCTGTCTTTCAAAGAAAGCATCTGGT
>CAZLNA010000300.1:0-3357 GCA_964560485.1 uncultured Desulfobacula sp.
GCCCCTGATCCATGTGATGGAACTGCCCATCATCGGCACCACTTACCAGATGACAGATCCGGCCGCCCTGGAAGATCAGCTGAATTCGGTCATGGAAAAAATGATCGGTATCAACGCGGATATCGGTTTTCTGTCCAGCCACGGCAGCCTTTCCCTGACGCCCAGCCGCAATCCCATGATGCGCCAGCGTCAGGGAGAAACCCTGAACGCATTCAACGGTCTGGTTTCTGCCCGGTATACCATTAACCCCATTGACCTGAAAAAAGGCGTGATCCCGGACGGCCTCAACTGCCTGATCATCCCCCGGCCCACTCAGAAATTTTCCGACTACGAACTGTTTCTCATTGACCAGGCCCTGATGAAAGGGACCAGCCTGGCCTTTATCCTCGACCCGTTCCAGCAGGTCAATCTGCAGCAGGGCGGCATGGGGATGCCCCCGGCGTTCATGCCTGTCGACACCGGGCTTGAAAAGCTGCTGGCTCACTATGGGGTCTCCATGGAAAATGCCTATGTCCTGGACGAAGAGTCCTACAAAAGCCGCAGGCCCCCGGAAATGGGCGGCGGCGAACAGCAGATCTACTTTGCACCGATTCTCAAGAACGAACGCATCAACACAGACCCGGCCTTCATGAACAATATCAAGGGTCTGGTGGTCATGCAGGCCGCTCCGCTCGAGCTGGAAAAGGACCGGATTGATCCTGAAAAAATAACGGCCGCCCCCCTTCTGACATCCTCTGACCGGGCCTGGCTCATGGAAGGGCAGATCAACCTGAATCCGGCCATGATCGCACCGCCCAAAGACGACGACGCTTTCGGCACCTATACCATGGCTGCAATTCTGGAAGGTGAATTCACCAGTTTTTACAAAGGCAAGCCGGTTCCCCTGAAGGAAGAACCGGCCGCGACAGATCCTGACGGCGAAAAAACAGAGGATGAAATCACCCGTCAACCGGTTGAGGAAAACAAACCGCTTAAGGCCGTCACAGCGCAGAACACGGTCATTGAATCCAGTAAACCGGCCAAGGTGTTTGTCCTGCCGTCGGCCCAGATGATCCAGGATACCATGCTTGACCCCCAGGGAGTCACACCGAACGCAACCTTTCTGCTCAACGCCATTGACCACCTCAATGACCAGGACAAGGTCGCTCAACTGCGGGCCAAGCAGCAGACCCTCAACCCCATAGAAGAGACCTCCCCGTCACTTCGCGCCGTGTTCAAGGGGGTGAATATTGTTGGCCTGCCGGTGCTGGTCATCCTGTTCGGCATGGGCGTTCTGGCCAAGCGGACATCCCGGAAAAAGAAGCTGGCAGAACGGTTTAACGGTTAAGGGAGAAACAGACACATGAAAAAAGAATATCTCATCCTCATCCTGATCATCGCGGGCCTAAGCGCCTACCTCTTCCTGCACAAGGAAAACAGGGACAACTATACGCTTCCGGCCATTGAAAAGATCGACACCGCCAATATCACGGCCATTGAAATAACCCGATCGGACAGCACGGTGCGGCTGGACAAGGCGGACAAAGCGTGGACAGTGACTGACGGTAAATTCCCGGCAGACGCGTCCATGGTTGAAACCCTGCTGGATACGATAAAAACATTCCGACTCACCGCACTGGTATCCCAGAAAAGCGATCTGAGCCGGTATGAGCTCGACAAGGGCAGCCGTATCGCTGTCCGTTTTTTTGAGTCAGACAGCCCGGTATTTGAATTGACGATTGGCAAGGACGCGCCCACATTCAACCATACCTTTGTCATGGTCGGCAGCGATCCCAATGTTTATCATGCCGCCGGCAGCTTCAGAAACGATTATGACCGGGATGCCGGAGAATTCAGAGACAAGCTGGTCCTGGAAGTAAAAAAGGGCGCGGTTAAATCCTTCACTGTTGCCAAGGGCAAGCTGTCCAAAACCCTGATCGCTGAGGAAACCAAAGACGAAGCGGGCGAAGCCGCGGTGAGCTGGCGTGCGGCCGATGACGGTGACAGCAAAAATAAAACCGCATACAGCAAGAACATCTCCACGTTTTTATCTTCAATTTCCTATTTAAAATGTGATACATACCTTCCTGAAAAGGCAAAGGCGGCAATGCAGAATCAACCCGCCGACTACAGCCTGACCGTTGAAACAGACTCACAGATTCAGTTCAGACTGTATCAAACCGGCGAAACAGATAAGGTGATCGGCATTTCCTCTATGAACGATTACGTATTCGCACTCAGCGATTTTGACGCCGAACAGATCATGGAAAGCATGGATACGTTTTTAGGGATTAAGAAGGAAGAGAAAAAAGAATAGATTGAGCCCGGCCCTGAAATATGCGTACCAGCCTTTCAAGTGGATTTTCGTTATTCCATTTGTTTTTCTGACCACCATGTTCCTCAGCCTGTGCGCCATCATCACCGGCCTGATTTCCAGCCCGGACACCGTGGATTATGTGGCCAAACTCTGGGCAAAGGTCTGCTGCGGTGTGGTGCCGTTAAAGATCCGTCTTAAAGGCGGCCGCAATTACGATAAAAGAAAGGCATACGTTGTTGTCGCCAACCACCAGAGCATGGCGGACATCCCGGCCATTCACGCCCGGCTCGGCCTGAATATCAAGTGGGTCATGAAGCAGGAACTGCGAAAGGTACCGCTGTTTGGATTTGCCTGCCATCAGCTGGGATGTATTTATGTGGACCGGTCCAATCATGATGCAGCCATCCGGTCCATCCGTGAGGCGCAAATGCGGATGTCGGCGACAGCCTGCCCTTTCTTTTTTGCCGAGGGGACCCGGACCCGGGACGGCAGCCTGCTGCCCTTTAAAAAAGGGGCATTCAATTTCGCCCTGGATACCGGCCTGCCGATCCTGCCGGTGACCATCCGAAATTCATATAAAATTCTACCGTCCGACTCCCTGGACCTGATCCCCGGCACGATTGAACTGGTGGCCCATCCACCGGTGAATACAACCGATTATACCAGGGAGCAAATCGATGAACTGGTGAACCGCACCCGGGACCTGATCAATTCGGCATTGTAACCGCGCCCGTCGGTCAGACGGTTCAGCATGGTATGAGGAATTAAGAATTGTTCTTGAAAAATTGCATTTCATTCCTATTAATTGATCCATCATCTAAATTTTGACTCATCCCGAAAAAGCCAAGTGAACGGGATACAACACAGGAGAAGAAAATGAAAGTCATTGGATTTAATGGCAGTGCCAGAAAAAAAGGAAATACGGTTGGTGCATTGAACACCGTTTTTGCTCAACTTGAAAATGCCGGGATTGAAACCGAACTGATCCATGTCGGGAAAGAAAAAGTCCGCGGCTGCCTGGCCTGTATGGGGTGCGTGAAAAATCAGGATGAAGCCTGCAC
>CAZLNA010000301.1:0-3350 GCA_964560485.1 uncultured Desulfobacula sp.
TCTCGAGGATGTCACCCAGGTCCTGCCATGCTTTGGCCGCACCTTCATTGTCAAGGGATCCTGACAGGGATATCTGCGTCTTCGACCCCTGGCGGGTCCGGCTGGTGGTCATTTCTCTGAAACGGCTGGGTGGGGCCATGTTTTCACTTTTTCAGGTCAATGCAGACCCACTGTCTGTTTGTTTCCGGTGTCCTGCTTTAAAGGTTTGTATACCATGGTTGAATTTATTTGTACAAGCGCCGGGCTGATGACAACGCTTTCAGAGCGGGTCCATCGCTACTGCTGCAGCCTGGCGGTTACGGCAGACCAGCAGGGCAACCCATTCATCCCATACCTTTTCTTCAATCACTTTAAGGCCGCAGGCATCGAGAGCGTTTGAAATCTGGGGCATCCGTTCCTGGATAATCCCGGAAAGAATGCCCACTGCCTCGGGTGCCATCCGTTTTTTAATGGCCGGCAGGATATCCACAATGACCTGTGCGATAATATTGGCTGCAATGCAGTCAAAGCGTTCATCCGGGGGGCCGTCAACAGAGGTGCACGATACCCTGGCCTGCTGATCTGAAATCTGGTTTTTTTCCAGATTTTCAGCAGCCACACGTACGGCAGTCGGGTCTGTGTCGATCCCGATGATGTGTTCTGCGCCCAGTTTGGCTGCTGCAATCATCAATATGCCGGAACCTGTACCAATGTCAAAAAAACGTGTGCCCGGGATCAGATGGCGGTCCATCAGTTCAAGACACATTGCCGTGGTGGGGTGGGTGCCGGTACCAAAGGCCATTCCCGGGTCAAGATGGATGATGATTTCTCCGGGCTTGGACGTATAGGGCTTCCAGTCGGGTTTTATGACGATCCGGTCCGTGACCGGGGTGACGTCAAAGTGATCTTTCCAGGCATCTTCCCAGTCAGCGGGGTCAACCTCCCGGCTTTCCACGGAAACATGGATCCCAAGGCCTGAAAGCGCGTCTGCCTTTTTCTGGATGGTGCGGACCAGACCCCTGGTCTCAGTGTTTATGGCAAAATACCCTTTTATGGCAAAACCATCCGGTTCAGGAAGGGTTCGGGTGCCAAAACCTTCATCCGGCTCCTGTATGGGAACATCACAGGCCACCCCCTTGAGCTTGAAAGAAAAGAAAATATCACAGATCAATTCTTCTGCAGCTTCCAGGTCAGGTGCTTCAAACCGGGCAATAACCTCTTTATATCTCATGAAAGGCAACTCTTTCTTGTATTTTGGATAAAAAAAGATTATTTTTTATTTTCCAGAGGGTGTCAAATGGTTTTTAATGAAGAGGTCAGCGCAATGAAGACACAAATGACGGAAACAAAAGATTGCCTGGCTGTATTTTCTGATGGGTCCAGACCAAACCGGTAACCGCAGCCCCTGCTTGATGAAAAAAAGACCCACCCATACCTTCCAGAGAAAAATTATCGGTCCTGTATTTGTCATTGTGACCCTTACCATCCTGGTGCTCACCGCCCTGGTGACCCTGTTTGAAAAGAACCGGTTTCAGCGGCAGGAACTGCGCCGGATCTATTATGAAACCCAGGTGGTGAACCGGCGGCTGGGACAGCAGATGTTCAGTGCCGACTGGCAGGCGATTGTCATGACCCTTGAAAATGCCAGCGCTGCAGACCCTTCCATATTATACTATGTGATTACTGATATGAACGGCGCCATTCTGGCGTGTGATGAAAAAGAGCGGGTGGGGCAGACCGGCTATGATACCGTTCGCATGGGAAATGGGGGCCGCCCGGTCTTTGAGCATTCGATCCTTGAAATCGCCAATAATATTCCGGCCTGGGCAAGGATATACACCTCCCGGCTGAGCAAAGCGGTTGTGAAAGATGATCTCTACCGGGCCAGGCAAGGGGAGAAGGTCTTTGACGCCCATTGGGATATTACCTATATGAGCCAGAAACTTGGAACCCTCAGGATAGGGTTTTCCCGGAGGGAACTGGGCCGGCATCTGGTCTATCTTGTCAGCGGCATGCTCTGCACGGGGTTTTTTGTTCTGATGGTCACCCTGGCCTCGATTTATGTGGTGGTGAAAAAAAATCTCAAACCATTGGACCTTTTTGTGGACAAGATATCTGATCTCCAACGCTCCCAGGGGGCAGGGGTGCTCAGACACCGGCTCGCCGTCATCCGGTGGGAAGACCAGGACACCTCCATAGAAGAGATCCAGCGGTTGAAACGGGCTTTTTCCAATATCCGCGATCTTTTTATACTGAACTGGGATCAGCTTGAAAACCATCGCCAGAACCTGGAGGAGATGGTGGGGGAGAGAACCCGTGAACTTCAGATGCTCAATGAGAAACTGACCCGCCAGTTTGAAGATCAGAAGGCCATTGAAAACCGGTTGATCAATTCCCAGAAGCTGGAAGCGATCGGCACACTGGCCGGCGGCATCGCCCACGAATTCAACAACCTGTTCATGGCTGTGACCGGATATGCCTCACTCATCCAGAAACATACCCCTTCAGACCACTCCAACTTTCAGAGGGCTGAAAAAATCAGGGATCTTGTGGACCAGGGGTCACATTCCGTCAAACAGCTCATGGCGTTTGCGCGGGCAGGCAAGTACCAGTCCGGCCCCATGAATATCAATGAAGTGCTGCGGACCGGTCTTGACATATTCAAACGGTCCAGAAAGGATATCACTCTTGAAACCCGCCTGGCAGAAAATATCTGGACGATTCATGCGGACCGCTCACAGATTGAGCAGGTCTTTATGAACCTGCTGCTCAATGCCTCTGAAGCCATGCCCGGAAATGGCGTCATCATTGTCGAGACCCGCAATGTCCAGCTGAAAAAAAAGATGGTTGGAGCAAAAAAGATTGTCTCGGGCCGGTTTGTCCACGTGCAGGTCCGGGATCAGGGAAAGGGCATCAAAAAAGAACATATTCAGCGCGTATTTGATCCCTTTTTTACCACCAAGCCGCTTCATGAGGGATCCGGACTCGGGCTCGCCTCGGTATACGGTGTTGTGGACAATCACGGCGGTTTCACTACGGTTGAGAGCACTGAAGGAAAAGGTGCGGTCTTCAATCTTTTTTTTCCTGCGCTGGAGGAAAAAGCAAAAACAAAACAGGCAGAAGACTGAATACGATGAATCCCTATGATCTGCTGCATATCTACTATTTCCAGACCATTCCTGAAATTGCAGTCAATGTAAGAGAGAACCCGAATTTCCTGGGGACATGGGAAGAGGCGGGCATGGCCTTTGTTTTTTTCAACGCCCCCTCAAAAGCGCTGGTGCAGCAGATCCTTGATCAGAATCCAGATACCTGCCTTGTGGATACCTATGAAATGACCGGAGAGGAATGGCATGGGGATAAGATTACGC
>CAZLNA010000302.1:0-3350 GCA_964560485.1 uncultured Desulfobacula sp.
AGAATACAGAAAGAAAAAGCTGATTCCCAGCTTGATCTGTTTGCAGATTCAAACATGGGCGCCCAGCTGCCGGTGAGTACCCCGAAAATGCCGAATATCGAGGAATGGGACGACAACATGCTGCTCGGTTTAGAAAAAGAGGCATTGGGCTTTTACATTACCGGGCATCCCCTGGGCAAATACGAGCAGCTGAATCACACGTATGCAACCGTCAATTCGCTTACCCTGCAGGACAAAGACAACGAGGCCATTATCCGGATTGCCGGCAGCCTGAAAATCCTGAAAATCCACAAAACCAAAAAAGGCGATATGATGGCTTTTGCCGCCATTGAAGACCAGTACGCCAGTATCGAGACGGTTGTCTTTCCCAACCTTTACGCCAAAGTCCACCCGCTGCTGGCCAATGAAGACATCGTGATTCTCGAAGGCGAGGTCCAGAAAACCGAGAACATGGTCAAGCTGATCGCCAACAAGATTGTTCCCATTGAACATGCGGCCCAGGAATGGACCAACGGTGTGCTGATCCATGTTGATGCCGGGAAACACTCGGCAGAAACGCTGGAAGAACTCAAAGCGATCATTGAACTCTTTCCCGGTGACTGCACCGCCTGTCTGAAAATAAAGATTGATAAGGAAAAGCCGCCGGTCCTGGTGAAACTGTCTGATGATTATTGCGCCAGTTCAGACCCGGTCTTTTACGGCCAGGTGGAAAAACTGCTTGGGCCCGATACCATCGAAACCCGGTGCGCACCGGTCAAGCCGAAGCAGAAAAGAAACAAACCCTGGCTGAAGAAGAAAGCCTGAGGACAGCCCCTTGGAAAACAAAAGATGATCATTGAATGCCGCAATGGAAAACAGGTTGATACCAGGACGCTCAGTCCGGCCGAGCGGCATGTGATCCAGAAACTGCTTGCCTGGCATTCTCTGGCAGAGTCCCTGGCCTTTTTCAGGGAAAAAACCAGGGCAGCGCTTGAAACGGGATGGGACGGAACCGGCCCGGTACGAATGACCAGGGCGCTTGAACAGGTGATTAAAACCCTGGAAGCTGATCTGGTCAAGCGGATCAGCTGACCCGGGAGTTCTAAATTAATTCCTCACCGAGATATTATCCTGGATCGGGTGACTGCCGGAAATTTTCTGAACAGTATACAGGATCTTATTCTTTTCAGCCACGGATGAGACAATCCCGGTCAATGTAACAACACCGTTCACTGTGTCCACATCCACATTGGTGGAACTGATATCAGATGTACGGATCAGTTCGGTCTTTATTCTGCTTGTCAGAACGGCATCGTCAAATATCTGCCCGGCACTGGTTGAACCGACTGACAGCTGATTGTGAATATGTCTGACCCCTTCCACACCGCGGGCGATATCGGCGGCCATCCGCCGCTGGGAGGCCGATTCAACCACGCCGATCAGGTAGACAACGCCGTTGAGGACATCCACGTCAATGTGGCGGGCTTTGACAAAGTCGTCTGCAATCATTCTTGTCTTTATGGTACTGGCGATCATGGAATCATCAAACATGGTTCCGATGGACCGCTCGTCTTTGGCAGTCTGGTAGCCTGCAGCACCAGCCCCGCCGATAACCATGGGGGCACATCCGGCCAGGAGATAAATCGAACATATCGTTAAGGTAACGGTTTGAATAAAGCGCATCGAAAGATCCTTATTTAATCGAAATCATCAAAATTGAGATTATCCAGATCCGACAGGTCCATGTCCTTGAGCAGGTCATCCTCGTCCGGGATGATATCGTCGTTTTTAATGGCCGGCTCCTTGTCCTTTGAAGCCTGGACAGGTTCATCCGCAGCATTCTTTTCAGAGAAATACTTGTCTTTCAGTATCATACCGACATTGAAAAGAATAAACCCGATCCCGCCGACGTTGAGAACAATAATAAGAATTCCTATTATTTTTTTTAGCAGCATAACACCTCAAGGTTAATCAATTGACGCTCTGGTTAATCGTGGTTATATATAATCTTTAAATCGAACCGTGACAAGGATTTTGATACCTAATTAGAAAGGAAAACGTACATGAGCTGGCTTGGAAAAATGGTAGGCGGAACAATCGGATTTGCACTCGGCGGCCCCATCGGGGCTGTGGCAGGCGCAGCTTTCGGCCACACCTTCGTAGATAAGAAGGAGGACGCTTATCTTTCCTCGCGGCCGGGAATCGGCCAGCAGAGCAACCTCAATAATACCGAGCAGGCCCAGCTGATTTTTTTCACTGCCGCGTTTTCCATGCTCGCAAAGATGAGCAAGGCAGACGGCCAGGTCACCCAGAAAGAAATTGAAACTGTGGAGCGGTTCATGGAGCATGACCTTCAGCTCGATTTCAACAGCCGCCAGACCGCCCAGAATATTTTCAGGCAGGCCGTCAGTTCTGCAGATAACTTTGATGCTTTTGCCATGCAGTTCTACTCGGTATTCAAAACCCAGCCCCACATCATTGAACTGATGATGGATGTCCTTTTAAGAGTGTCATCTGCTGACGGCAGCATCTCAGCCTCTGAAGAGGTCCTGCTCACTTCTGCTGCCCGGATTTTCAACGTGTCTGATACGGATTTTGCCAGACTGAAATCGAGGTATGTCACAGCAGCAAATCCCTATTATTCAGTACTTAAATGCGATGAAACCGCCACCAATGAAGAGATCAAGAAACAGTACAGGAAACTCGTGAACGAGTATCACCCGGATAAAATTGAGTCAAAGGGACTTCCCGAGGAATTTGTTAAATTTGCCAATGACAAGTTCGTCGAGATCCAGGATGCCTACGACAGAATCCGCAAGGAGCGGGGGCTGTAGCCTCTTCTCTGTCCCGACTCGTTCTGAAGATGTCTTAAAAAGTGAAACCCGTTCTGCATATTACCAGCGGAGATATGGCCGGGGAACTGCTGGAGAAAAGCACAGTCCCGGGTGAAGTGTTTGTCTGGCATGACATCCTTTATGACGGCCCCAGGACGCCCGGATGGCCTGATCGAAGTACGCTCGAGGCCCGTGCGGAATTTCTCAGCGAGTTTACCGGCGGCGGCCTGAGCCGGTCATCTGTAATGAACACCCTCGTCAAACAATATGACAAATTGAAAGCCGCTGGCCAGTATAACCGGGTGGTGCTCTGGTTTGATGCATGCCTCTTTGACCAGTCCATGCTCTGTCACATCCTGGCCTGTCTGAACAGCCTCGGGAACCGGGAAATACAATTACTTTGTGTAGACAGGTTCACAGGCATTGATCCCTATCACGGACTGGGACAGCTTACCCCCGCCCAGATGGCATCGGTCTATGACCGTCGCCAGACCGTCACAACTAAGCAGTTTGAGTTTGCAGAACAGGTTGATAAAG
>CAZLNA010000303.1:0-3328 GCA_964560485.1 uncultured Desulfobacula sp.
TAATTTTTCCGAAAACACAGAAGTTTGGTCAAAAAACTTTTTTGAGATGGCTTCTGATAAAAATTCAGCTGCTTCAGGCATCTGTATCAATTGCAGCCCGGGGAATCTGCCGGACGCAACATTCCCCGGGATCTGAATACCGGTTTTTCACTCACCCGGGTTTGGGGACCTGACGCTTTTATTCACCCATGAGCAAAAACGGACACGGCTTTGGATCTAAACCCACTTTTTAAACCGTCCTCCATGGCGGTCATCGGTGTCTCCACACGGCAGGACAACCATCCGGCCAATGTTATTTACAACAAAAATCATCTCAGATACCCGGTTGCAACCTTTCCGGTAAATCCCAAAGGGGGGATTCTAAACCGGGAAAAGGTTTTTCAGGATATCGCCGGTATTGACCAGGATGTTGATATGGCTGTTATAGCGGTTCGTTCGGAGTATGTGCCGGCAGTCATGGAACAGTGCATTAAAAAAGGGGTCAAAGGCGCAGTGATTGTTTCCGGTGGATTTGCCGAAGTTGGAAACCACAAATTACAGGAGCGTGTTGTAGCGATTGCAAAGGAAGCCAGTTTCCCGTTTATCGGTCCGAACTGCCTTGGCATTTATACGCCGGACCGGGTGGATACGTTTTTTCTGCCGGGTGAACGCCTGATTAGACCTAAAAGGGGAAATATCGGGTTTATCAGCCAGAGCGGTGGTGTGCTTGTGGATCAGATGGTCAAATTTTCAAGCCAGGGCATTGGTGTCTCACTTGCGATCAGTATTGGCAATAAGGCCATGGTCCATGAAGAAGATATGCTTGACTATTTTGACCAGGACCTTGAGACAAAGGTGATTGCCTTTTATATCGAAGGGTTTGGCAGGGGTGAGGGGCGCAGGTTCATCAAAAAAGCAGAACGCTGCTCCAAACCGGTGATTGTATTAAAAGCAGGGAAAACCGCAGGCGGCAGAAAGGCGGCCTCAAGTCATACAGCGTCGCTGGCAGGGGATTACAGGGTTTTTTCACAGGTGATGAAACAGCATTGTGTGGCTGAAGCAGAAAGTGAATATGAATTTACCTCATTCTGCGAAGCATTGAGCTGTTATCCCCAGGGGATTGAAGGGCGGGTTGGCATTATCTCCCTGAGCGGCGGCCATGGGGTTCTGGCTGCAGACACTTGCGAGATGTACGGAATGACAATACCCGAACTCTCCTCTCAGACAGCAGCGGCCATTCGGGAAAAACTTTCTCCTGAAATTAAAAGTATCGCCTCTCTTGTCAACCCGCTCGATTTGACCGGCAGTTCAGTGGACGAAGATATTGTTACCTCAGTCCGCCACCTGTTCAGGGATGAGAAGATTGAGTGCGTTTTGACCCTGTTGATTCCGTATTCTCCAGGGGTGTCAGCCGATATCGGGGCCAAACTCAGCCAGGTGGCCAGGAATGAAGGCAAACCCCTGATCGCCTATGTCCCGAACGAGGAAAAATACAGGATCATTATCGAGGGGTTTGAACTCAACCAGATACCCGTGGCATCATCTGTAGACGGCGCTGTGATGATGGCCAATGCATTGAAACGGTGCCGGCCATGTTAGAGGATAAACGTTGAAAGAAACAACAAAGCCGTTGCAGGATTCAGAGGCGGTCTGTCAAAAGATTATTGAAAAAAGCCAGGAGACCGGCTGGGTGCTGGAGCCGGATGCAAAAGCAATGATGGCTTCTTTCGGTCTGGATATCCCGCGTTTTGTGCTGACAGATGATATTGAAACTGCCAGCTCCTTTCTGGCCCAGTTGAAAGCACCAGTGGTGGCCAAAGCCGTTTCAAAGAAAATTCTTCATAAAACAGAATACAATGCTGTGGCCATCAATATTCATTCTCAAGAAGCATTGACCGAACAGATGGAACGGCTGCTCAGCCTTGAAGGATGTCAATCTGTCCTGGTGGAGGAGATGATACCGGGAATTGAATTGATTGTGGGCGCAAAAAATGATTTCCAGTTCGGGCCGGTGGTGGTGTTTGGTCTTGGCGGTACTGCGGTTGAAATTTACAATGACACAGCCATTCGCATGGCCCCGCTGACGCCCCAGGATGTGTCGTCAATGGTGGCGTCGCTGACTGCGCGGGACGTGATATACGGATACAGAGGGCGGCATGGTGTCAACCTGGATGCCTTGACCCGTCTGATGATTGATTTTTCCCATCTCATCATGCAGATTGAGGATCACATTGATTCAGTGGATCTTAACCCTGTGATCTGTACGCTCGACCGCTGCGTGGTGGCCGATGCCCGTATCATTCTTGCCGGCGACTGATTTCACCAGGCAAAGATCACCCTCTGCCGGCAGACCGGCAATAAGGTATTTACCGGAGATAAAAGATGCCAGAGAAACAAACGATTAAACTAATATCCTGGAATGTTAACGGACTTCGTGCAGTGATGAAAAAAGGTTTTCCGGAAACTGTCCGGCAGCTTGATGCTGATGTCCTTATGATTCAGGAGACAAAGCTGCAGGAAGAACAGAGGACTGCTGAGATGGTAGATCTGGAAGACTATCACTCCTATTGGTCCTATGCATCAACGAAAAAAGGGTATTCTGGCGTGGCTGCATACTGCCGCCAGAAACCTGATGATGTGGCGGTTTCTTTTTCCAGGCCTGAATTTGATAATGAGGGCCGCGTGATCCGTCTGGATTATCCAGGTTTTATCCTGTTCAATATTTATTTCCCAAACGGCCAGATGAGTGATGAACGGCTTGGGTATAAGATGGATTTTTATGACTGGTTTATCGATTATGCCAATGAACTCAAAGATCAGGGGAAAAGTCTCATTATTTCAGGTGATTTCAATACAGCTCACAATGAGATCGACTTGAAAAATCCAGGTCCCAATGCCAAGCGGTCCGGTTTTCTGAGGCAGGAGCGGGACGTCCTTGACCGGATGGTTAAGCTCGGCTACGTGGATACCTTCCGCCACTTTTATCCTGAAACAGTGAAATATTCATGGTGGTCCTACCGCTTTAATGCCAGAAAAAACAACGCAGGGTGGCGGATTGACTATTTTTTCGTCACACAGAATCTGATTGAGAAGCAGGTGGTAAAAGAGGCTTTCATTGACAATGACGTTTTCGGTTCTGATCACTGCCCGGTCGGCGTGGTGGTTGAGATTTAAATTCTTTACAGCCGGTCGGCAGATAATTTGTTAGACGCTGTTTAAAAAACAGGAACAGTGTGTTGAACACTGCTCCTGTTTTATTTTGGTGCTGCCATGGCCGGGATCAATCCTTGAATACCAGTTTTCCGCCGATATGACCGGCAATGCCTGCCGCAGCCAGCATGATCACATT
>CAZLNA010000304.1:0-3319 GCA_964560485.1 uncultured Desulfobacula sp.
TTTTTTTTAGGGGCATCAAGGTCACAGTAAAGCAGGTCAAAATACGCTTGTATCTGTTTTGCTGAAAGCCCGGTGGTAATCCGGGCTGCTGAAACAATCTCATCCATATGACGGTCTCCTTCGGCCCTGGATGCCAGGAGCAGACGATGAATCTCTGCTGTGCACTCAGGATATTGAACTGCAAACTGCTTTCGCACGGCCCAGACTGCAAATACAAACGGCAGACCGGTCATGTCGTGCCAGACCTGACCAAGGTCGTAGCAATGTTTAAACGTGCCTGCCCAGGGCTGTACCAGAGCTGTATCACCGATCACCAACACCGCATCCACTGCCTTTAAAAGCCTCTGACAATCGTCCACCGCTCCTATTTCATAGTCAGGGGAAATGCCTTCCCGGCTGAAAATCATTTTTAAAAAGGCCGCAGCTGATGCTGATTCCTGCGTGAACCGGACCCGTCTGCCTGACAATTCTGCCATGGGATAATGACTGGCCAGGATGACACTGAGCACCCGGCCATTACATGAAATAGACAGATCGGGCAGCAACATGAGCGATTGATGATGCTGGGCATAAAATGCTGCAGAGATGGGGCTGATCTGAATCTGGCCCGAAACAATCTGCCGGTTTAAAACTGAAGGCACATCCGGTACCATTTCCATCCAGTCCGGCAGCAGGCCGTGATCCAGGCCATAATATACCGGTGCATCATTAATGTAGCTGATTTTTCCGATCCGGACCGGGTCATCTGTTGAGAACAAATCCTGGCAGGAAGATGATTTTTTTCCTGAGTACGGCATGGATGACAGGTTCATAGCAGAGTATAATAACAATCCCGCTGCCGGGCTTTAAATCCGGCTGTTTCAATCAGACGGAGCAATTCTTCTTTTGGAAGCATGAAATTCACCCCTGCAGAGGCAACCACATTTTCCTCTATCATGGTGGATCCCATATCATTTGCCCCGAAAAAAAGTGCGGTCTGGGCAATCTTGTCGCCCTGGGTGACCCAGGAGGCCTGAATATTGTCAATGTTATCCAGAAAGAGCCGGCTGACTGCCAGGACCCTTAAATACTCGGCACTGGTTGTTTTTTTTACATTGATCTTTGTGTTGTCCGGCTGAAAGGTCCAGGGAATAAAGGCGGTAAATCCGCCGGTCTCATCCTGGAGGGCTCGGATTCTTTCCATGTGTTTTAACAGATGGATGTCTTTTTCAAGATGACCGAACATCATGGTGGCACTGGAACGCATACCCAGAAGATGAGCCTGCCGCATCACCGCCAGCCATTCCATGGCCCCGCATTTGTTGGGCGAGACCTGCTGACGGATCTCATCGCAGAGGATCTCAGCCCCTCCGCCCGGGATGGATGACAGGCCGCTATCTTTGAGGATTTTTATAACCTCTTTTACCTGCAGTCCTGATTTATGAGCCAGAAAATGAATCTCCGGCGGTGAGAAGCCGTGAATATGAATATCAAAGTTGGCCTTTATAAACTCAAGCATCTGTGTATAAAACGACAACTCAAGGTCAGGGTGCATACCGCCCTGGAGCAAAATCTGGGTTCCCCCCAGCGCAAGGGTTTCATTGATTTTTCCCGCCAGGGTTTCATGGGAGAGAACATATCCCTCTTCGCTTCCCGGGACTTTATAAAATGCACAGAACCGGCAACCGGATACGCAGACATTGGTGTAATTGATATTCCGGTCCACCACATAGGTAACGATATTATCCGGATGGTGTTCAAATCGCTTCTGGTTTGCCAGTTCTGCGAGCGTTAGAAAATCCATTTCCCTGAGCAGGAACAGGCCGTCGTCAATATCCAGGCGCTCATTGCGGATAATTTTTTCTTTTATTGAAACTATACGGTTATTCATCGGCTGTCTTAAGGCTCATTCTTTCGGGGAAACAGGCCGGTAAAACGCATCGCGCTCAACCGGCTCGAAACCGGCTTTTAAAATCATCTGTATCATCTGCTCCCGGGTCAGCCCCTTGGCAGACTTCGCGCCTGCAGTATGGGTGATGCGTTCTTCTATGATGGTGCCGTCCAGGTCATCGGCCCCCCAGTTCAGAGCCACCTGGGAAAGTGGTTCGCCAATCATCACCCAGTACGCTTTAATATGATCAAAATTATCAAGCATCAGGCGTGCGGCAGCAACATTTTTCAAGTCATCCACCGCAGTGGTGGCCGGCAGATGAGAAAGTTCTGTGTTCTCAGAATGAAATGCCAGGGGGATAAAGGCTGAAAACCCCTGGGTCTCATCCTGGAGGCACCTGAGGGTCATCAGGTGATCCACCCTTTCCTCAATGGTTTCAATATGCCCGTAAAGCATGGTGGCATTGGTTTTAATTCCGGATTGATGAACTGCACGGACAATCTCAAGCCAGCGTTCATGGCCGATCTTTTTTGGAAAGAGTGCGTCATGGATCCGTGAATTAAGAACCTCTGCACCTCCACCGGGCATCATCTCCAGACCCGCATCTTTCAGCCGGCCAATGGTCTGGGCCAGACTTAATCCTGACACCTCGGACAAATAATCGATTTCAACACAGGTAAACGCCTTGAGGGTGGCATGGGGCCTGACCCGTTTAACTGTTTTCAGCAGATCAATATAATAGTCAAAGGTCAGGTTCCGGTTCAAACCGCCCACAATATGAACCTCATTCACCGGTTCTTCAATTCGCTCAACCAGTTTTTTTTCAATCTCTTCCATTGACCAGGCATAGGCATCGGTTTCATCATCATGACGGGCATATGCACAGAAAAGGCACTGGTTTTTACATACATTGGTGTAATTAAGATGCTGATTATAGATGTAAAACGCTTTTTTTCCATGGCGCTGCCTGCGTACATACCCGGCAATCTGACCGAGTCCGATCAGGTCCTGGGTCTCATAAATATAAATCCCGTCTTCCTTTGAAAGACGGGAATTGTTCTGGACCTTGGTGTAAATCTGTTCCAGTCTGTGATCCATGAAAGGCATTTAACGTCTCTTTTTTCTCCTGACCAGTTTTTTCTTTTTCTTGGGTGCTGCCGATGCAGCAGTCTGGGCAGCACTCAGCTTGGGATCAAGCAGGTTGGCCTGGGAATAGGAACAGGCAGCCCTGGGACATTTGAGCCCCAGTTCTCCGGACGGCAGCGGTGTTTCAGTTAAAAATGAATTTTTACACAACGGGCATTCAAAATGATAGGGCTTGTCCCATGACACAAACCGGCATCCTTCCCGGGTACAGGAAAAAAATTCTTTCCCTTTTTCCGTAGTTTTTGAAATCACCTCACCTTCCTTGCAGAGCGGACAAGGCATGGTCAGTTCACTTTCAAAAGC
>CAZLNA010000305.1:0-3312 GCA_964560485.1 uncultured Desulfobacula sp.
AAGAAAAGAAAGCCGCTCCAGCCAAAAAAGCGGCTCCAGCTAAAAAAGAAGCACCTGCTAAACCGGCTGCGAAACCGGCTGCGAAAAAAGAAGCGGCTCCGGCACTGAAAGAAGAAGCACCTGCTGCCCCTGCAGTAGATCCGGAAGCAGAAGCCAAAGCCAAAGCTGAAGCAGAAGCCAAGGCAAAAGCAGATGCAGAAGCCAAAGCAAAAGCAGACGCTGAAGCCAAAGCCAAGGCTGAAGCAGACGCTAAAGCAAAAGCTGAAGCAGATGCGAAAGCAGCTGAAAAAGCAGCTAAACAGGCTGAACTCGATAAAGCCAAAGAAAGAGAGAATGAAGAAGCCGCACTGAAAGAAAAACGAGCGGCTGAACGCGCCAAACATGCCGCAGAGCAGTCAGCAGCGCCAAAAACAGAAGTTAAGAAAACGCCTGCTGAAGTGAACAAATCAGAGCTTGAGCGCATCATTGATTTCCTTGACAGAATTCATAAACGTGCCAGCTAGACGTAACAGTTCGTGCTTTTTTTAATTTTTAAAGAGCACGTCAATTTATATCTCAATTAGGAGGAGGAACCTCTAATGGCAGAAAATACTACCAAAACAGCCAAATCGCCAAAACTGGCTGATCCGATACAGGCATCAGTGGACACAGCAACACAAAAGATGATTGCCCGTTCCCATAAACTTGGGGTCGAGACTGTATTTGACCGGGCCGCAAACATGAAACCGTGTAATATCGGTATCCAGGGCATCTGTTGTAAAAACTGCGCCATGGGTCCCTGCCGTCTTCCATTGCCCAAAAACGGCATTGAAGGCGAAGACACCCGAAAAGGCCTTTGCGGTGCGACACCGAACACTATCGCAGCCCGTAACTTCCTGCGCATGATCGCAGGGGGTGCTGCTGCCCACTCTGACCATGGAAGAACTGTGGCAGAAGTTTTCCTCTCAGTCGCAAGAGGCGAAACAAAAGATTACAAAATCAAAGATCCCATCAAACTGCTCTCCATTGCACCCCATTATGGTGTTGAAACCAAGGTTGAGGTTGACGGGGAGATGGTTGACCGGGAAATCGGTGAGATAGCTCTGGAAGTGGCTGAAGCCGCTATCTCTGAGTGGGGGAAAGTCGGTTCTCACACTCTGGTCCACAAACACTTCCCTGAAGCCCGCCAGGAACGGTGGAAAAAACTTGATGTCCTGCCCAGAAACATTGACCGGGAAATTGTGGATATCATGCACAGAACCCACATGGGTGTTGACCAGGATTACAAAAACCTTATGAAACAGGGTGCCAGAGCTGCTCTGGCAGACCTTACCGGCTCCTGGATCGCCACCGAACTCCAGGACGTCATGTTCGGTACCCCGTCTCCTCTGATCTCTGAAGCCAACCTCGGCGTTATGAAACAGGATCATGTCAACATCATTGTTCACGGGCATGAGCCGGTCCTGTCTGAAATGATCGTTGCTGCCTGCCAGACCGCGGAAATGCTTGAACTTGCCAGCAGCGTAGGCGCCAAGGGCATCCAGCTCTCCGGTATCTGCTGTACAGCAAATGAAGTTCTCCAGAGACACGGTGTGCCCAATGCAGGTAACTATCTGCAGCAGGAGCTGGCCATTATCACTGGTGCCTGTGACGGTATGGTGGTTGATGTGCAGTGTGTCTTCCAGAACCTGGCCAATGTGGCCAAATGTTTCCATACCAAACTGTTCACCACCCACCCCATGGCCAAAATGGAACAGCCCAATGTCATCCACATTGAATTTGACGAGCACCATGCCATGGAAGATGCCATGAGAATCGTCAAAGAAGCGGTTGAAAACTTTAAAAACCGTGATGCTGATGTACAGATTCCGGCTGAAAAAGAATCTCAGGTGGCAGGGTTCTCTGTTGAGTCCATCAAATATCATCTGGGCGGCACCTTCAGAGGCACTTACTACACCCTGAATGACAATATCATTAACGGTCGTATCCGCGGTGTGGCCGGTGTTGTTGGATGTAACAACGCCAGACAGCAGCACAACAGCGTCCATCTGGGCGTGATCAAAGAACTGATTAAAAATGACGTTATTGTATTGACCACCGGCTGCGGCGGTATCACAGCAGCCATGGACGGTCTGCTCCAGCCTGACTCAGCAGCTGCTTACTGCGGCCCGGGCCTGGCTGAAATCTGTGAGGTTGTCGGTATCCCGCCGGTTCTTCACCTCGGGTCCTGCGTGGACAACTCCAGAATCCTGAATGCAGCTATTGAGGTTGTTAAAGCCGGCGGCATGGGTCAGGATCTGTGTGACTGGCCGGTGGCGGGTTCCGCACCTGAATGGATGAGTGAAAAAGCCATCTCAATCGGCCAGTATGTTGTAACCTCTGGTATCTACACCGTATTCGGCGGGTATCTGCCCATCGACGGTGCGCCTGAATTCGCAGAATATCTGAAATCAGGCATGACTGAACTCTACGGTGCAGGCTGGGATGTTGAATCAGATCCCATCAAACATGCGCACCTCATGATCGCTCATATCGATAAAAAGAGAAAAGAACTCGGTATCGATAAGGCCAGAGAACGTGTACTCATGGATATGGCTGACCGTCAGGCCCTTGAAGGATAATGACAGAATCTTAAAAAACTCTCAATCCTCAAAGAAGGAGGACATTACATATGTCAAAACTAATTGCATTTGCTGCTATTCAGGGTGGTTACAAAGTGGTTGCACAGGTTGAAGGTGAACTTGATAAAGCACTCCAGACCTATGATGCCAGCACTAAAATCGGATTCCCGAACACTGCATATTACCTGCCTGTCATTTACTCTCTGACCGGGCTGAAATGTGAAACACTTGAAGACTTGAAAAAACCCATGGAATTTGCAAGGGGCCTTTTGCCTCCGCACATCCGGTTGAAAAACTGGCTTCCGTACCTCGGCCCGCTCCTGGATGCAGGTATGGCAGGTATTATTTCCTATGAAGTCAAGGAAGCCTTAAGATACTTGAACGATCCTGATTTCTATATTGCCCAGGAAGACCCGGATATAGAAAACGGCAAACTCTGGGTCGGTGCTGCTGACGATACCATCCTGCGTAAACGCGGGGTTGAATTTGTTGACGGCTCTGCACCGGGTTTTGCAGCCATGGTGGGTGCGGCACCTGATGCTGAAACCGCTAAAATGATTGTTGAAGATTATCAGAAACGCTCCCTGTACATTTTCTGTGCAGCGAACCATTTTGGTAAAACCGTTATTGAACAGTGCCTGGAAGCGGGCATGCAGGTCGGCTGGAACACCCGTATCGTTCCGTTTGGCCCGGACATCTCCTCAGCCGTATT
>CAZLNA010000306.1:0-3311 GCA_964560485.1 uncultured Desulfobacula sp.
ACATTTCAGAGAGGAACTGCGGACCGACGCCGCAGGCCATGGATATGACTGCCTCATAATCTGCAACCCGGTCACGGATCTGTTCAACATATTCATTGTCGCATTGCCGCTCCAAAACGTGGGTGTCGATTTCAATCTGACTGCCGGCCTTTTTTCTGGCAATGCTCATGCTCGATGCCAGGATTTCAACCTCTTTTTCTCCCCCGACATTACAGACGGTAACACACCCTTTGCATCCGACGATGAGAATTTTCTTATTCTCTGCCACCATGGCCATAATCTCATCTAAAGACTTACGATCTGCAACTATCATGTTTCACCTCATATGCGTTATGGAATCGGTCCGGCAGTCTGGATCAAACCCGTTGGACCGTCCGAAGTTGATGGTCTCCCATAAAAGGAACCGATTTAGCTGCACCCGACCCTCATGCAGCATTGTTTTTTCCGATCGGGGTCGGGCCGAGCGCCAAGATTTTTTCAGCCATTTCATTGGCAATCTCCGCAAACCGGGCGCCCTGGGCTGAACTCAGATTGTACATCTGTATTCTTTCAGGCTCTATATCGAGTTCTTCAAGGATCCGCCGGACATACTCAACTTTTCTGCGGGCTTTCAGGTTGCCTGAAATATAATGACACTCCCCTTCCAGACAGCCGGCGACATAGACGCCGTCAGCCCCGTCATCAAATGCGTTGAGCAGGTGAATGATGTCAACGCGGCCTGTACAGGGCAACTGGATGATTTTCACATTCGTCGGATACGATAACCTCATGGAACCTGCCAGGTCCCCTGCAGCATAAGCTCAGTACTGGCAGCAGAATGCAATGATCCTGGGTTGAAAATTCTGATTCATATTCGTCAACCTCCTTTTTGGCCTGGACATGGGTTGTTTTTCATCTATTGGACCTCCTCAAACAATGCGTCTGTTTTGGCCAGTATCTGCTGGTCGGTAAAATGGTTCAGGCGTATGGCCTTGCCCGGGCATTCACCGACACAGGCACCGCAGCCATGGCATTCAGACGGATCAATAACTGCAAAACCGTCTTCGTGAATGTATGGGATATCATAGGGGCAGGTCCTGACACAGGTCAGGCAGACAGCACATTTCTCCTTGGTGACTTCCGCCACCACACCGCCGACCATGAGAGTATCCCGGCTGAGTATGGTCATTGCACGGGCAACCGCTGCCCGGGCCTGGGCGATGCTCTCCTCAAGGGGTTTGGGGTAATGGGCAAGCCCGGCAACGAAAAGACCGTCAGAGGCAAAATCCACAGGCCTGAGCTTGGCATGCGCTTCCACAAGGAAGCCCTCGTTGTTGACCGGTACCTTGAATTTTTCAAACAGATCCTTGTTGTCCGAGGGCTGGATACCGGAGGCCAGAACCACCAGATCCGGGTTGATGGTGACATCCATCTGCAGCACATGGTCAAGGGCAATCAGTTCGAGCTGGTCATTGCTGTTCCGCCGAAGCTGGGGCATTTTTTCAAGGTCATACCGGATGAATATCACCCCGAGCCCTCTGGCTTCTTTGTAAAGGTCTTCCCTGAAGCCATAGGAGCGGATATCTCTGTAAACCACATAGACCCGTTTGCGCCGGTCCAGTTTCTTCAGTGCAATGGCACTTTTCAGGCTGTGGGTACAACAGATTTTTGAGCAGTATGGATTTTCATCGTTCCTGGAGTTGACGCATTGGATGAAAACAACGCTTCCGGCTTCTTCCAGCAGCGGATCCTTCTCTTTAAACGCGGCATCCATATCGAGATGGGTCATGACAGCGGGATCCTTTCCGTAAAGGTAGGTCTCGGGTTTGTCTTCCATCCCGCCGGTGGCCAGGACCGTTGCGCCGTGTTCAATGGTCACCTCGTTTGAGTCTGAATTGCCGGCAATGGTGGTGATGAAGTTTCCCATGGAGCCTGTGGTGTCTTTGACCTGTGCATCCAGGTGAAGGGTGACAGCATCGCTGGCAGTGACCATTTCGGTCAGGTTGTCCAGATACGCTTTTACCGGTTCTCCCTGCCAGGTGGCATTGAGTTGTCTGGCCACACCGCCCAGAACTCCGGTTTTTTCAACCAGGTGAACTTCAATTCCCTGTCGGGCGGCTGAGGCGGCTGCCTCCAGACCTGAAACACCGCCGCCAATCACGAGGATAGATTTTTTTATCGGCAGGCTGACCTGGTGGAGCGGTTCGATGAAAGCGGCTTTGGCAACCGCCATCCGGACCAGATCTTTGGCTTTCAGGGTGGCTTCTTCCTTGTTGTTCATATGCACCCAGGTGTTCTGGTCGCGAATATTGGCCATTTCAAAGAGGTATCGGTTCAGCCCGGCATCCCGTATGGTTTCCTGGAACAGGGGCTCATGGGTCCGCGGAGAACAGGCCGCGACAACGATCCGGTTGAGTTCGTGCTCTTTGATCACTTCTTTCATGTGGTCCTGGGAATCCTGTGAACAGGTGAACAGCTTATCTTCCACATGTACCACATAGGGCAGGGTGCTGGCATAATCCCGGACAGCCGGGACATCTGCCACGCCACCGATATTGATCCCGCAGTTGCAGACCCAGACCCCGATTCTTGGTGGCTGGCCCGAAAAATCATGTTCCGGCGGCAGCTCCCTGGTCCGGGTCATGGACCATCGTTCTTCAGCCATCGTCGTGGTTGCGGTTGCTGCAGCAGCAGAGGCTTCCATAACCGATACCGGAATATCCTTCGGCTCCTGGAAAGCACCGCAGACATAGATACCCTGCCGGCTGGTATGGACCGGAGAAAGGTTGCTGGTTTTGGCAAATCCATGCGCATTTAATTCTATCCCGACTTTTTCCGCCAGCTGCCTGGCATCCTTGTTGGGTGACAGCCCGACAGAAAGAACGACCATATCAAATATCTCTTCAACCGTATTGCCGGCTTCTGTGGCATAAACGATCCGGTAGCGGTCCCCGGGTTCAGGGAAGACCGAATGAATACGGGACCGGATAAACCGGACCCCGCTGTCATCTTCTGCCCGTATGTTGTACTTGTCGAATTCTTTGCCATGGGTTCTCATATCCATGAAAAATATGGCGCAGTCCAGCTGTTCGCCATTGTGTTCTTTTGCAATAATGGCCTGTTTGTTGGCATACATGCAGCAGACACCGGAGCAGTAGGCATGGTCTCCTTGGTTGATATCTCTTGAGCCGACGCATTGGAGCCAGGCGATTTTCTGGGGCTCTTCCTGGTCAGAAGGCCGCACGAGATGCCCGGCATAGGGGCCGGATGCGGAGAGAACCCGTTCAAATTCCACACTGGTCAGGACATTGGGGCTGTGACCATAGCAGTAC
>CAZLNA010000307.1:0-3305 GCA_964560485.1 uncultured Desulfobacula sp.
CCCATGTCATCGGTCAGCAGTGTCGACACCACACCTTGTACGGTGCATTCTGATTATTCCGCATTTTCCATCACCTATTAGACGGACCTTACAAGGAGACACACATGGACCTTGTTTTTTTCCTTGCATCCAAGATCATCTGGATGTTGATCTCTCCGGGGGCCCTGCTGGTCTGCATGCTCACTGTCGGTCTGGTACTGCTGTGGTTCAAGGCGGTGAAACCGGCCAGAGCGATTTTCACCCTGGCAATGGTCATTATGCTGGTGATCACCTTTCTGCCTGTGGGAGACTGGGTGTTGAGTCCGCTTGAAAAACGGTTTATGCCCCCCACTGCCCTTCCGCCCGAGGTGGACGGGATCATCATGCTGGCAGGACCCGAACATATCAGGGCCTCAGCCCAGTGGGGACAGCCGGAAGTGGGCGGGAATGCAGAGCGGTATTTTGCCTTCATCCACCTGATCCGGGCATACCCCTCTGCCCGCCATGTCTTTACCGGCGGCAGCGGAAACCCGGCTCAGCAGGAATTGAAATCCACCCTGGTGGCCAGGCAGCTGTTAACGGAACAGGGCGTTGACATCAGTTCGATCCTCTTTGAGTCAGATTCAAGAAACACCTATGAAAATGCCCGGTTTTCTTTTTCAATGGTCCGTCCCCAGGCGGACGAAACCTGGCTGCTGGTTACATCGGCCAAGCATATGCCCAGATCAGTGGGCTGTTTCAGGGCCGTGGGATGGAATGTGGTACCGTATCCGGTGGATCACAATGTGCTCAAGCAGGACACATTAAGGGTGACCTTTGATTTCAGCGGCAACCTGGGGCGGCTTGAATCCGGGCTCAGGGAATGGGTGGGCCTGGTGGCGTATTATCTGACCGGGCGGACGAGCAGCCTCTTTCCAGGCCCCCGGATCCAGTGACAGGGTCCAAAATCGCCTTATTCTCGATTTTTGTATCGCGCCTTAATCCTGTTCTTTTTTTTTATCTGCCGCCTCTTTTTTGAGCGCGGTCTTTAATGCGGCAGAATGAATGTCTGCTGCCACATGAACCGAGCTTTTTCCCCAGAGCGGGTCCCAGGCTGCCGGATTGGCGGTGCAGCCGAACTGAACCTCGAGCCCGAAGCGGGTCAGGGCCTCTTCAACCGGCATGCCATTGATTTTTTCAGCAGCCAGCCAGGTGGCAGCACAGGGTGCGCCGCGGATCACTCTCACCTCTTTAATCCGGTCGTCTTTGGTTGTCACCCTGACTTCAGGCGCACCAAAGAGTTCTGCATAATCGCCCAGCCCCTTCTGCCGGGACAGGGTGCAGCAGGTGGGCGGGCAGATGGCATCTCCGGTGGTGATCTTTTTGCCGGACGCCACCATGGGGATACCCATCTCTTTGCAGAGCCGGCTCAAATCATCAGATAAATCCCTGTGCTTGAGATAGTCGAGTACCAGGTCCGCCTCAAGCGTGGCCGGCAGGTAATCACTGGTATCATCAATAATTTCCGGAAGGGGGCCGTCAATGTCTACGGTTTCAATAAAAAAGCGCTTTTCCCCGATTTTATTCATACCTTCAATTTTGGTTCTGGCAGAACCGTTCTGCTGGAAAACAACGATCTTCTGCATCATCTAAAACCCTAAATCCTCATTGACTAAAATGACTTTTATCCGGTTTTTCTCAAACGATTTTTCAGTAATCGTCCAGTAGTTGCAGATTCTTTCAGGACTGCTGCAGTCATGACAGACACCTGTTTTCCGGCACGGGGTCTTTTTGTTCAGACGCATGGTGTTGACTGGCGCGGCATAGTCTTTCACCCGGATCATGGCATCTTCAAGACCATTACAGATTTTATTTCTCCCGGCAATCACCAGAACATGCTTCGGCCCCCAGATCATGGCAGCCACCCGGTTGCCGATCATATCCAGGTTGACCAGCTGACCCGCCTCTGTAATGGCATTGGTGCCTGTAATAAAAAGATCTGCTGTGAGTGAGCGCCGCCGCAGTGCCATCATCTCTTCAAAAGAGAGCTTTTTATTATAGGTATCCATCACCTCAATATCCTCATTTTCCCTTAGTGTGTGGTAAAGCCCGGTTTCAACAAACGAAACCGACCCGCCCCACGAAACGCTGCTGATCCCAAGCCCGGGGAGGATCTTTTCCATGGCAATGGTTTTTGCATCGGCTGCCTTGTCTGCAATAAACACGCTGAAATTATTCGCTTCAAGGTTGGCCTTGACCGTTTCAAGTTTCAGTCCCCAGTACTGGTCAATCGGGCTGGCGGGCGTATTGGCGGCCTGTTCTTCTTTTTTATCTGTCATGCGGTTTCTGTCCTTTCATGGATGTTTGAGTGCCCTGCCAATATACCTGCAAACCGGACAGGGTGGCAATAAAAATATCGCTTGCATTCTACGGGTATCATCAGCGATACTTGCCAGTCATGACACCCAGAAAATCCAGTCTTCATACCGATCTTCTGATCGGCGGCCATTTTTCAGTGGCAGGCGGCCTGGCCAATGCCCTGGTCAGGGCAAACGCCCTGGGCTGCAATGTGGCCCAGCTCTTTTCCAAGAATCCGAGAACCTGGAAGGAAGTTCAGCCTGATCCGTCAGAGGCCAGGGCCTTTAAAGCAGCCAGAAAGAAAAACGGCATCCAGACCGTGGTTTCCCACGCCTCCTATCTGATCAATATCGCCAGCCCGGACAGACAAAAACGTGAGAGGTCCCAGCATGCGCTGGCCATGGAACTGGAACGCTCCGGCCTGTTCGGTATCGATTTTCTGGTCCTCCATCCAGGTGCCCATCTTGACGGTTCCCGGCAGCAGGGCATTGAACTGGCTGCACACACCCTCAGCACGGTCCTGGCAGAAGCGCCTGAAAATGCGCCCTGCCTGCTGGTGGAAACCACGTCTGGTCAGGGCACCTGCCTCGGGGACCGGTTTGGGGAAATCGCAGCTGTCCTCGATCAGACCGGATATCCTGAAAAAACCGGTGTCTGCCTCGACACCTGCCACATATTTGCAGCAGGCTACGATATCTCCGGTTCACAGGGGTATGAAACGGTTATGAAAGAATTTGACGCACTGCTGGGATTTCGCCGGCTTCATGCGATTCATCTGAATGATTCCGGCACAGCCCTTGGCAGCAGAAAAGACCGGCATGCCCATATCGGCTGCGGCTCTATCGGCGATATGGGTTTTTCCATGATCATGAACGACCCCCGGATGGCCGGTATAGCAAAAATTATTGAAACCCCTAAAACAGACAAAGACCGGGACATGGATCGTGTAAACATCGACCGGCTTTTGAGCTTCTTGAATTGACAGGCCG
>CAZLNA010000308.1:0-3293 GCA_964560485.1 uncultured Desulfobacula sp.
GACGCCGGCGAGCTCTCCCAGGATGACATCGACAGCCTGATGAATCCCCCTGCTGCAGAAGAACCTGCCCCGCCGGCAGAAGAAGATGATGCAGACGCCGGGGAGCTGTCCCAGGATGATATTGACGGCCTTATGAACAATGATCCGCCGGAGAGTACTGACAAACCGGATGTTTCAGCAGAAGAGCCAGTGGAAGAGAATGATGAAGCACCTGCGGAAGTTGAGCAGGGTGATGCAGAAAAGGAACCTGAAACCGCAGCGGCTGAGCCTGAAAAGCCGGATTCCCCTGAACCGGAGGCTGCAGCAGAACCTGCTGCAGCGGCGCCGGCAGAAATGCCGGAAGAATACCTGATCGCTGAATCTGATGCCGTTCCTGCCGAAGATTGCCTGATTACCCAGGATACCCTGGACAGCCTGATTGAGAATTTTGATCCTGATGAAGCAGATGCACCGGTTGTCTTGGATGAACCCCCTTCAGAAACGGCTGAGAAAGCGCCTGAACCGGCAGAGCCGGAACCGGATCCGGCACCTGCTGAGCAGGAAGCCTCTGAACCGGATCCTTTGGAAGAGCTTTCCCTGGATGATGAACTCAGTGAGGATGAGCCGGTCGCCATGGAAGATGCAGATGACCTGCTCGGTGAGGCTGACGATGTGACCACCCTTGATTTTGACGATGATGAGGATGTCAGCCAGGACGATATTGACGCACTTTTGATGGATACGGATGATGATGAGGATGATGAGGATATTCTCATCTCCCAGGATGATATTGATACCCTTCTCATGGCAGCGGACCAGGAAGATGAAGATGTCCTTGGCGACCTTATGGACGAGGGTACCGACCTTGATGATGATTTTGATGATGAAGATATCCTTGAAAGTGAAGATCCACAGGATGAGGCAGATGACGCAGACCAGGTCGTGCTGGAAGGGGATACCGATACATCATCAGATCAGCCCGTGGAAAAGAAAAAGAAGAAGAAAAAGATTAAGCTGGGCAGCCTGCCGGACTGGCTTAAATCAAAAGTGGTCATTATTGCAGCTTCTGTTCTGGTCTTCCTGGGCATTACCATTCCGCTCTCCTATTTTCTCTTTTTCTCAGCAGAGAAAGCACCCCAGCCGGTTGCGACGGCTCCTTCGGGCGGTACACCCGGCCCAGAGCCAATCGCCGAGATATCGCGGGAAACCCAGCGTGAAATAGAGATAGAGACGGTTTCCGTGTCAGCCAGGGATGATGTGATTGAGCGCAAACCGGGCAATATGGTCATGGAAGGGTTTGTGATTCTTGCGGCAGACCGGTCCAGGGAACTGGCCTATATTACAGCAGATATCTCTATTGATTATTCCGATCAAAGGGCTTATCATGATATTCAGGACAATCTGCCGTTTTACAGGGATCTGATTTACGATTCTCTGCGCAAAAGCATTCTGGCGGAAAACGGTGACCAGCTGACTGAAGCCGATATGCTTGAGATTGTGGAAACGGCATTAAAAAGGGTGCTGCCCGGGAACCTGATCCAGCGGGTGAGCTTTAAAACCTTTAAAACCAGCTGAAAAGGGGCTGACCATGACCACAGTACCGGGACATAATCTAGTGATCCAGCAATCCGGTGCTGCCCAGGAATTATCGAATCAGAGTCAGACAGCCAAACCATCACCGGAACAGATTGCAGCCCAGCAGGAAATCAACGACCGCGAAAAGAGCACTACGGTCCAGCAGTTTGAGGAATCAGAACGGCTGAAGGCAAAAAAAGAAAAGGACTCTTCCCAGGAGCGTGCCCGCAAGGAAAGAGAGAGAAAAAAGCGACAGCAGGAGGAGTTGGAACAGGATCCTGACGCAACCGGGCGGCTATTGGACACAACAGCATGATGACACTATTTTCAAATGAATTCTGGATTGCCCTGCTTTTTATTTTTCAATTTTTTCTCGTGGTCTTCATATTTATCCTGATCAAGAAGATTAACCGGTTTGAACCTGTGGCAGAAGAGGCGGGAGGTTCACCAGTGAGTGATGACGGGTTCTCCCAGGCGTCCGGATCTGCATCACAGGTGATTGATCTTCTTGAGCCGCTGATGTTTGATGCCCGGAAAACCGCTGAACAGTTTGACGGTCAGATCCGGGAAAAAAAACGGCTGCTCAAAGAGCTCAACGAAGCGCTGGATAACCGGATCATAAACATCAACCTGCTGCTGTCCCGGGCCCAGGCACAGCAGGAAAAACTTGAAAAACAGCCGCCGCCGGCAGCTCCGGTTATGCCCCGCATCAGCCCGATGCCTGCGGCCGCAGGCGGGGGGGCATCCATGCTTGATCAGCAGCACCAGATCATCCGGATGTATGACGGCGGAATCGACCCGGACACCATTGCCCAGCAATTGTCCATCCCAAAAGGTGAGGTCGAGTTGGTGATTGACCTGAAAAAGAAATTTCTTGAAATGGAACAAAGCGGTTCATGATCACCGGTGTCCAAATCTCTTCCTCTGAAGTGGTGATCAGCCGGGGAGAGGGGAAAAAGGGCCGCCCGTTAACCTTTTCAAAAGATCAAACCGTACGCGCCACAGTTGCACAGCAGATTTCTCCGGGAAAAATCAAATTACTGGTAGACGGGAAAATCGTCACTGCGAAAACCGCCATGCAATTGGTGCCGGGTGAAGAGATTCTTCTCAAGGTTGTCCGGGAAAAAGATGCCACTGTGTTGAAACTGGTGGGCCCTGCCCAGAAAATAACCGCCCGCCAGGTCTCCCTTCTGATCAGTTTTTTTTCAAAAGGTCAGGCCCTGGCTGACCTGGATAAAGCCGGGCTGAAACCGGTTCATGACATGCTTTCACAAACAGCGCTAAAGTCAGGGCAGGCAGATGACGATTGGCTTCCCCGCCTGATTGAAAAAGGCGGCATGTCGCTTGAGAAAAAAATGGCCGCACTTGTTTCCACTGCAAAATCTTCAGACCAGATCAAAACCGCCCTGGACGGATTCCTTCAGCAGGATCTGAAAGCCGGGCTGTTAAAGTCGCTCGCAACCGGCCCGGACGGTGCTGGTGCCGGAAAGGCAATCTCTTCACTTTCTGAAACCCTTGAACAGTTTCAGGTGCTTAATCAGCAACAGGCCGGGTCTGGACGGCTGCTGCTGCCGTTCCCGATTTTCAGTGATACCGGTTTCCGGTTCGGCCAGCTGCTCATCCAGCAGGACGGCAAATCAAAAGAGGACCCGGCTGCATCAGACCGGATGGTCAAGGTCTCTTTTTTGCTGGACATGACCCGTTTAGGACCGCTTCGGGCGGATTTTTCCATTCTCAGG
>CAZLNA010000309.1:0-3270 GCA_964560485.1 uncultured Desulfobacula sp.
AGTATAATCTGTCCACCGGCAAGTTTGTTTCCTTATAATGAAAGGTGAATAAAATGAATTTTATCGAACGGATAAACAGCCGCACCCGGGAAATCCAGCTGGAACTGATCAAAGAACGGCTGGAAAAATACAAGGCCGATATCGAAACCAAGGCAGCCGGTGAAGCCCTTGACAAACTGCTGGTGGTCCTGCTCAATGCCATGGGCCTTCTCTTTTTAACCAGCAGAGAATACCGAAAGAACATCAAGGACTTTTCCGGTTCCATTGCGATCCGGAGCGAAGACAAAACGATTGATGTCTCGGCCGTATTTAAAAAGATCCCTGTTTTCTTCACCGAAAAAGACGGCATGGAAGTCAAAGACACGGTTGTGGACAACCCCACCACAACCGTGACATTCAGGGACGGAAAGGCCATGGCCGAGTTCCTCCTGGCAGGGAACCCGGATGTGATTGCCGGCATGCTCGACAACCAGCTGAGCGTTTCCGGCAATCTCAATTACCTGTTTAAATTTGTTTACCTGCTCTGGCTGATCCCGGAACTTTTAGGCATTAATGACTTCAAGGAAATGCTCAGCAGTCCGGCATGACCCGGAAAAATCATTCCAATCCCCTGATATTCGACATTGCCCGGTCCTCCTTTGTTGACGGTCCCGGGGTCCGGACCACGGTTTTTTTCAAGGGCTGCCCGCTCGCCTGTCCCTGGTGCCACAATCCTGAATCCCAATCCTACAGTCAGGAGACCCTCTACTTTCCCGAACACTGCATCGAATGCGGGAACTGTGAACAGGAAGAACCCTGCTTCACCGGGGCGCGCCGGACTGCCGGGAAATCCTATTCTCCAGAAGAACTGGTGCGGATTATTCTCCAGGATCTGCCTTATTTCAGAGCTTCCGGAGGCGGGGTCACCTTTTCAGGAGGTGAAGCCCTGGGGTTTACCCGGTACCTTTCCAGGGTAATCCCCGTTTTAAAAAGGGCAGATATCCATATTGCCGTCCAGACCTGCGGTCATTTTAATTTTGACGATTTTTCAAAAGACCTCCTGCCTTTTATCGATCTGGTCTATTTTGACCTTAAAATAATGGATGATGAAATCCATAAACAAATCCTGGGAAAATCCAACCGCCGGATACTTGAAAATTTTGTCCGGCTTCTTGATCTTGACATCCGGCTCGTCCCCAGGATTCCGCTGATTCCTAACTACATTGCCACCAGAAAAAACCTGGCAGCCCTTGCCGATTTTTTTTCCACACACGGAATCAGGCAGTGCGAATTTCTCTATTACCACCCCGGCGGCCGGGATAAACTGATCCGCCTGAAAAAACAGCCCTGTAAAAACCTGCCTGAACATGCCGTGACCATGGATGAAAACGAAGCATGGATCTCTTATTTCAAGGAGAAAATGAAGCATGGATGAAAAATTCAGACTCAGCCGCCACACCGCCCTGTGGGAGGAACAGAACCGGCTCGTCAAACGGACGATCATTGCCAGCCTGATCCTCTGTGTCCTCTTGCTGATGAACGTCCTCAAACCGTACTCCGCTGATCTGGACGAACGGAAACAGATCAATGCGGAAATTGAAGCATACAAAAAAGAGGCCGGCAGGATCGAATCCGACATTTCAGCGATTGGTGATTTCAAAAAGGTCCTCAAAGAGGTGCAGGACATCATCCGGAAAGAGCCGTGGATGAAAGAAAAAAACGAGCTGATTGAAACCCTTGCCAGGATCAATAACCAGGGCCGGGGGAACTGGACCGTTTACCAGGCAGAAGCGGATCAGACGATTGAAAGGATTGGCGCCCAGGTTCATGATCTGGTTGTCACCCCGCTGGACGACTACCTGTCAGGCGATCCGAGAATCGCACAGCTCATGCCTGGACTCAGCCAGGAAATCAAAACCCTGCCGGCTGTCCTTGAAAAATGGATCCGCGAGAACCTTGGAAAAAAATGGTACAGGACACTGGAGAGCAAACAGCGGCGGGTGGAAGACCTGTCACATAGTTTTGAACCCAAGCTTTTTGCCATCAACAAGAAGATCAGCCGGGAAATGCCCAACCTCAGAAGCAAAATCACCAATTTAAAGCAGGAGATCACCCGCCTGGAAAATGAAACCGATATCCAGGCCAAGAAAGAACTGATACAGGCTCTGGAAGCAAAAATGGACAAAATCCTTCCGGAATGGATCCGCGGCCTGATCTCCATCCACCAGATGATCCAGCTCTATCCGCTGATTATTCTGGGACTGGTCATATATGTCTTTTTGATCAGCCGGTCATTGAACAGGCATTACCGGGCCATGGCGGATATGCGGGACATCTCGGCCGCGGTAAAAACAGACCCGGTGTTCTCTTCGCTCTGGACCCTGACCTTCCGCGGCATGATTCCTACCGTTTTCACCATTCTTGCCTATATCGGCTTTGTTGCTGTCATGTGGGTCCTGTTCGAGGCAGGCATTGATGTGCTGGCCGCATGGCTGGTCCAGGAAGGCGGCGGTTTCCTTGACCAGGCCGATGTCAACCGGATTCAACTGGCGGGCCGCCTGATCCTTGGCGCGGCCGCCTGTTTTTTTATTATCAGGCCCTATATCCGAAACAACCGTTTTTTAACCACTTAATATCGTGTCCGTCCAGACATAGGCAGATTTGTTCGAGGCCGAGGCGCATGGAAAATTTTACCACAGGCATATGCGAAATATCCCGAGGATAAAATTTTTCATGCAACGAAGGTATCGGGCAAAGGTGCCATTTATGGATTGGCACTAATCAGGAGGAAGCAATGGCAGGACTACGAACCGCTTTGGAAAAACTCAATGCAGCAGTGGAGGATTTAACATCCCTCCATGTTCAAACATTTACCGGCAGTGTTGAATTCACCGATGAAGACAGCTCGTTTGACAATGTGCGAAAAACTATCCAGTCCGCTGCCAACCAGTCAAAAATCACCCTGGTGGCAGAATCCCTGTTCAAATTTGACGGGGATTCCTACAACTTCATGGTGGACAAAGAGTCAGGCATCCCGGCCTCGGCCTTGGAACTGCACAAGTCCTGTGTGGATGCCGGCATCAAAACCCGGCAGGGGTTGCTGCAGATGGTCAAGGGTGTTTTTGACTGATGCCCGGCCAGGGGAATGGAAACGGACTCCCCCCGTTTGATCCGTCCCGGTACCGGTTTCCCGGAAGCCGCATGAGCATTCCGGATGAATGGGACTGCGTTTACCACCTCATCAGGGGGGCACAGGACAACGGTTTACTGGACTCGCCAGAGATCCGCCTG
>CAZLNA010000310.1:0-3261 GCA_964560485.1 uncultured Desulfobacula sp.
AGCCTGGAATCCTCAACACATTGTCCGGCAGTTGCTTTTTAGGGGCGGTCTCGACTATAGTTGTGACAGTTTTGTATTCAGAATAACCAGTTAAGGCCAGGCCATGAAAGATTCTGCACAATTTTATGTTATTGCGGCGCCCAGGGAAACAACGATTAAAATCAGACGGTCTCTTTTTACCTGCCGGCTGATGCCGGTAGAGTCTGCGGATCAGGCCAAGGCCTTTATTTCAAGCGTGTCCAAAGAAAATCGGACTGCCACGCATAACTGCTGGGCCTATATCCTCGGTGAAAATGCAGAGATCTATCACAGCTCCGATGCGGGGGAACCGGCAGGAACGGCGGGAAAACCCATGCTTCAAACCCTTCAGTCCTACGGCCTTACCCGGGTGGCTGCAGTGGTGACCCGGTTTTTCGGCGGGGTAAAACTCGGTGTCCGGGGATTGATGGATGCTTATGCCGAATCTGTCCGACAGGCTGTTGAACAGGCTGATTTGAAACAGAGTATCGCTCTTGCAAGAGTGGTTATTGATGTTGAATACGGGTTCAATGACATTCTCCTGGCGCGGATTTCTCCGTTTATCCATCAGTTGGTGGCAACCGAATACAGCCAGCGGATTCTCCACACAGCAGATGTCAGCCTTGAACATCTTGAACTGCTGAACAGCCTGCTCACCGATTTTCAGTCCCAGGGGAAACTTATTTTTACCCTGTCATCGTCAGACTGATCTAACCGGTGCTGTCCGGCAGCCGGAAGGCTTGGATGACGGACTATCCGTTTAGAGGCTGGTGATCACCATCTCCCATCCCTTGGCTGTTTTGCCGTCCTGGCCGGTATTGCTCATTTCCATGATTCTGGTGCGGGACAGGGTTTCCCCGAGGACCAGGTGGGCATGACGGCCGGATACTTTGGTGCCTGACATGATTTTGCCGGAAACATCAAGAATGGGTTTGGGGGGATTGGCCTGGTTAAGTCGTTTGAGTGTGAATTTTTCCTTAACACTGACCTTCACAGCCTCTGAGCAGGCTTCAATATCATTTTGGGTTTTTTTCAGTTTAGTCTCGATAAGGGCCTTTTGGTCCTTGAGATCATGAATCTTTTTTTCTGCTTCATCCAGGCTTTTTTCAAAAAGCTCAACCTTGGAATCTATGCCATTGTCAGCATTTTTTCTCATCTCTTCTATCATGGCGAGCGTCCGCTGTCTTGACTGGTCAAAATTATTCAGTTTTTCGGTGATAACAGACAGATCGGACTCAGCTTTGGTTTTATCCAGGGTTTTGGTTTCCAGAATGTTCTGGCGGCGTTCAATGGTCAGATCAATATTCTGCAGTTCGGTCTCAAGATAGATGGAAGCTCCGACCGTGATGGCTGACGGTTTGGCTTTTTCAGAACCGACGGTGTAGATCTTTGCACCCCCCTTGGCGCAGACAGACGAGGCAAACATCCTGCCTTTCTGCATTTCAAAGGTGCCTTCAATCAAAATCTCGGTATCGACTATTTCTTTGACAACATGGATGTCACCAAGACAGGCAGCTTTTGACCGGTGCATAAAACCGGTTTTGATATTTCCTTTGGCTTCAATGGTTGATTCGGTCACGCCGTTCTGAATGAATACATCGCCTTCTGCTTTTACCAGGCCGCCATCAATGGTGTTGGCCACGACATCGATCGCTTCTACCCTGAATCCGCTTTTAATGGATCCGGTGATATAGACATTTTTATTAAACTTGATGTGCCCGGTTTTATAATCCACATCCCCTTCGATAAAATAGGCGTCGTTCACAGATATTTCACCGCCGGGCTTGACCTTGGGGTTGCCTTCGGCCTCTGAAACGACTTTGAGGCCGTCTGAGGAGACACGCACCCCTTTGCCGACGTTAAAAGAGATATCAGATGCCTCCCCTTTGGGGATGGCATCTCCGAAGATGTTGACCCCGTCTTTTCCCTCTTTGGGCGGAATTTTTTCCGCCAGGACATCGCCCTTTGAAACAAAGGGGATTTCTCCTCTCTCCTTAAAATCAATGGTCCCGTCTTCAGACAGTTCCCCTGGCTTTAAATAGTCGCGCTCAAACATGTAGATGATCTGGGCATCTGTACCGTCGATGGGTTCAAGCCCCCGCGCCAGTTCAAAAAAAGTGGTTTTATATTTGGGATCCTTTATAAAATTGTCGAGGCTGTCGTCATCAGACACGCCGTAAATGATACCGTGTTTTTCAATTAAGAATTTCAGGTCCGGCAGTAACACGGTATCGTCAAATTCTTCGGTTTTAACGATATATGCGGTCAGGCCGTCATTGGCGATCAATAATACGATTTCCGTTTCCCGGATTTCGCGCATATTGCTTTTGTCAATTTCCGGGCCATCATCCACCTGCTGGGCCAGACTGCCGCTGCCGTAGCGGGATGGGGTTATTTTCGGTGAAAGGCCTTCAAATTTCTGTTTCTGGAGCAACAGGTTGAGCTGCCGTTCCGAAATCATTCCGGCATCCACCAGAAGATCCCCGAGCATCACCTGGCTGCCGTTCTGGGTCAGTTTTTTCTGTTCTTCCAGCGCCAGAGCGAGATTGCTCTGGGTGAGGAACCCAAAGGTGATACACAGTGCACCCAAACGCATATCTTCGTGGCTTTTCGCAAACCCCAGGCAGATTTTTTTCAATGCGGTAATGTCAGCCGGTCTAACATATTTTCGGGCCAGCATGATTTTCAGGACATCGAATTCTTTGGCTGATTTCTGGTAGGTTTGAAGATCCCGGATCAGTTTTGCGTGGTCTTCTTTGCTAAGGTAGTTGAGGAAAAGGGCAATCTTTATGATCAGCGAATTCCGGCTGCTTGTTTCGATCTTTGGCATAGTTGATTCAGGGTTACCCTTTCCGATTAGCTTGCATCTGTGTTAGCCTTTCTCTTATTATTGCTAGCACAACGCTGTCAAGAAAAAACGACTATGCCCTCATTAAGGTACAAGAAAAAGAGGTTGACACCTGAAAAACTTTAGTATAATTAAAGAATTATTAACTATACTAAACAAGGCGACTGTCCATGAAAAAAAAATTTGGCCCCCTTCTCAGGGCAATCAGAAGTTCGAGACATTTGACAATTAAAGAAGTTGCCGCCAAGGCCGGTGTCAGCTCCAGTCTGCTGTCCCAGATTGAGCGAAACCGGATTTCACCGTCCCTGGATACGTTGCTGCATATTTTAGAGGTATACGGAGTGCCACCGGATAAGTTCTTTAAAGATTATGAGACCGATTCCACCGTAGAGATC
>CAZLNA010000311.1:0-3235 GCA_964560485.1 uncultured Desulfobacula sp.
GCTGGCAGCAGGAAACCTATCCCATCAATGATATCTTCGATCTGCCCATCAGCCGTGTAAAGGACAGTTCGGATTTTGACATCATCATAGATATCCCTGGTCCCAAGGGCCTTATCAGAGCCTGCGTCTGGCAGTTAAAAGTGGGCAAGAGCCGCCTGCTCTTTCTTGATACCAATCTGCCGGACAACCCCGAGGTCATCCGGAATATCACTTCAAGGCTCTATGCCAGCCACTCTGAAACCCGTATTGCACAGGAAATCCTGCTCGGCATCGGCGGGATCAAAGCGCTCAGGGCCATGGATGTTTTTCCCAATATCTGCCATATGAATGAGGGCCATTGTGCGTTTGCCGGACTTGAACGGGTTTCCCTGCTCATGGATCGGTATCAGACCGATTTTCAGGGGGCTTACCAGATATGTAAACGATCCGGGGTCTTTACAACGCACACACCGGTTGCAGCCGGTCATGATGAGTTTAATGGGGATGCCATCCTGCCGTACATCATCCCTTATGCAGAGCGGTTCAACCTCTCTACAGATGAAGTGCTGAGCTGGGGTGCCCGGCCCGGAACCAAGGCAGACAAGAAATTTTCCATGTTTATTCTGGGTGTGAAATTCTCAGGTTATCTGAACGCTGTCAGCCGTCTCCACGGCCAGGTGGCCCGTTCCATGTGGCAGTCCCTCTGGCCGGGCCGTCATGAGGATGAAGTGCCAATTTCCCACATTACCAATGGCGTGCACATCAGTTCCTATCTCTCCCGGCATAAAAATTCGCTGTTTGAGCGCTATCTGGCTTCAGACTGGACCAACCGGATTTCCAATGCCGATCTGATTTCAAGAATTGATACCATAGAAGATGCAGATCTCTGGCATGTCCATGAGATGGATCGGTCAAAACTGGTTCGTAAAACCAGGGCGTTGCTGGTGGCCCAGCATGAACGATGGAATGTCTCAAGAAATATTCTTGATGAAGTGGCCGGCGTCCTTGATCACAGGGTGCTGACCATCTGTTTTGCCCGCAGATTTGCCACTTACAAGCGGGCAGACCTGCTGCTCAAAGACCCGGACCGCCTGCTCAGGCTTATTGACAACCAGGAACGGCCGGTCCAGCTGGTTTTTGCCGGCAAGGCCCATCCCAACGACAATGAAGGCAAAGATATTATCCGCAGGATTGTTGAATTTGAGCGGGACCGCAATGTCCGGCACCGATTTGTTTTTCTTGAAGATTATGATATCAACATTGCCCGCTACATGGTCCAGGGCTGTGATGTCTGGCTCAACACCCCCCGCCGGCCAAATGAGGCCTGCGGCACATCTGGTATGAAAGCGTCAGCCAACGGCGGTATCAACCTTTCGATTCTGGACGGCTGGTGGTGTGAAGGATACCGGCCAGACCGGGGCTGGTCCATTGGAAACGGGGATGAATACAATGACCACGCCTATCAGGATGAAGTGGAAAGTCAGGCATTGTTCAACATTCTTGAAAATGACGTGATCCCTTTGTTTTACGACAGAAAGCGGGGCAATCCGCCGGTCAAATGGATTAAAATGATGAAAGAAGCCATGAAAATGGCGATCACAGATTTTTCCAGTGACCGGATGGTTCGTGAATATTCTTCCCGGTTTTACCTGCCCGCAGCCAAGCGTTTCAAACTGCTGACCGCTGATAATGCCGCCTCTGCCGGAGATCTCGCGCTCAAGGAATCCAGACTCAGGGCGCTCTGGGATAACATCAGGGTATTCCGGCCTGAGCTTGCCGCAGGCAACAGTTTTAATGTGGGGGATACCTTCCGTCTTACCTGCAGGGTTTTTTTAGGGGAGCTTGAGCCCGAGGAAGTGGAACTCCAGATTTATCACGGCAAGGTCAGGCAGTTTGAGCACATGGAAGGATGCCGGGTGGAACCGATGTGGCTTCAGGAAACCCTGGGCCAGGGTGAATACCTATATGCCTGCTCTGTCACCTGTTCGGATTCCGGCCGGTTCGGCTATACAGCACGGGTCATACCCAAAGGAGATGAAGTGTTACGGTTCACACCGGGTCTGATAACCTGGGCCAACGACCGATAATTCATCAAGAGGATGCGAAGTTTCGCAAAACACTGGAGATAAGATGTCACAAAAGCCCAGGATACTCATCGTCACCCCTGAAGTCAGTTACCTGCCTGAAGACATGGGGGAACAGGCCAATTACTCTGCCAAAGCCGGCGGCCTGGCAGACGTTTCTGCTGCTTTGATCAGTGCGTTGTTCGACCTTCAGTGCGATGTCCACGTGGCCATACCGGAATATCGGTCGATTTTCAACGGCGTTTCCACCAAAACCCATAACCGGGAGCTTGCCAAGATCAGGAAGCGCCTGGACGAAGAGCGGATCCACCTTGCAGCAGACCGGGCTTTTTACTACCTGGACAATGTCTACTCCGGATATTCGCACAAGGATCTGATGGTCTCGCTGGCGTTTCAGCGTGAGGTGATCAATAATATCATGCCCAGAGTGCAGCCGGACATTATCCATTGCAACGACTGGATGACAGGATTGATTCCTGCCATGGCAAGGCATATGGAAATTCCCTGTCTTTTCACTATTCACAACATTCACACCATGACTTCCACCATGGGAGAAATTGAGGACAGAGGCATTGATGCTGCCTCATTCTGGCAATGGCTCTTTTTTAAACAGCCGCCAGTCAATTATGAAGAAAGCCGTGACACCAACCGGGTGGATTTTCTGACGTCCGGCATATTTGCCTCCCATTACGTCAACACGGTCAGCCCCACTTTTCTAACTGAGATCGTTGAAAACAGGCACCCCTTTGTCGAGCCCTGTGTCCAGGTTGAACTGACCAATAAATATCATGCCGGCTGCGCCACCGGGATTCTGAATGCGCCTGAACCCGAGTTCAACCCGGCAGTCGACCCCATGATCAAATACATGTACGGGCCCAAAAATCACAGGGAAATGAAAAGAAAGAACAAATTATATCTCCAGCAGATTCTTGATCTCGACCAGGACGAGAATGCTGTGCTTTTTTTCTGGCCGTCCCGTCTTGACCCGGTTCAGAAGGGCTGCCAGCTGCTTGCCCAGATCATGTATGATATGGTCTCTCAGTACTGGGATCTGAATCTGCAGATTGTATCTGTGGCTAGCGGGGAATACCAGCGCCATTTTCATGATATCGTCAGATTTCACGGCCTTGGCAGACGGATTGCTGTGTGCGGGTTTAATGAAGGGCTTTCTC